>NZ_JAMXXC010000005.1:0-141836 GCF_024129855.1 Acinetobacter lwoffii | reverse complement strand
ATATTTTATATCCAGTCCATGGTGATAAAAACCATCATAAACCAGACATTTTTATTGGTGAGAATATAGACACTTTAAATGGGTTCTAACAAAAGAATTTCGTATAACGTGTATTATGTTAATTTTAGAAATAATTAAAAGTTTGGAAATACTAGTGAAATGCAACTTATAGAAATAGAGCCTTATTTTTGGGAACTATATGAGGATAGCGAAAATATATACCTCAATGTTTGTATAAATATGAGTGCAGTTTCTTGGGCGAAAACTATCTGCCTAGATAAACAAACGATTCAGCAATATCAGACTCAAGGAAAAGGTTTTATTGATGACTTAGCTAAAAGAATTGAAAGCAGCCAATTTAGAAAAGATTATGAAAGATTTTATTCATTTCCAGATGCCTCCGCAGAACAAAAAGAGGGAATGCTTCTAGCATTTAATGAATATAGGGCTAAGCAAAATTAAAGCCATTTAACATAATGGCGATGATACGAAATTAGAACAATAAACCTCTGTGAAATCAAAGTGTTTTTCAAATCGATGCTAAACTAAAATAGCATGAATCATCATGCTATTTTGTATTTATAAGAGCCTCCCATGCTGTACCCCATCCCTAAAAAAATCCAACTTGCTCCATCCCAAGCCAAATGGCAGCTTGCATCAAATGAATCTGTTTTGGTTTTAGTGGGATTACAAAATTTAAGGATGATGGTAGGCATACAAGAAAGCGACCTAATGAGTCATCTGATCCAGATCAGCAATAAAGCCAAAGCACTGGATATTCCCATTGTTGACTTCTATGGTGATGATCTGATTCAAGGCATGCAGCAACTCGGTGAATATGCCTCAACGCATCCGCAGCTAATTTTTGCCGGGCAGATTACCCCCATGCTAAAACAGATTTTACCGCATCTGATGAGTGTGACGAATCAAATTGGCGTGGTCGATGACGCGATTTTATTCGCCAATCAGGAACAGCATATTCAATGGATCGAAAATATCTCGGGGCAGGGTGTGCATCACTTAAATACTTATAGCCTGACTCGCTTATGGGATTTAAGCGCGCCCTCAGAATATGTATTGTCGACCAAAGGCATTATGTTGGCTGTCGCAGAACAGCTGGATATGGATGCTTTGGAAATTGATCCCTATGTCGACTTAAAAAATTATGGTCTGGATTCGGTAGCGGTGGTGAGTCTCGTTGGTATATGGCGTGCGCATGGTGCCAATATCCGTTATGAAGATGTGCTAAAGCATCCGTCTTTGCATGAATTGGCAAGCTTCATTTTAAAATCCTCAGGTTGATGTGCTGCGATTGAGCATTTTTATACGCTAAATCGGAAATTTCATCGTCATTTACATAAATGCGCATTGTAATTATTGGCTAAGCTTTCTATCATTGCCGCCTTGTTTTTCGCGATCAGCCTGGGATTGAACTTTGAGTAATTTTCTAACCGAACATCTGATACATCGTGATGATGATTTCATGGTCATCCACAAACCTGCAGGTTTACTCACAGTTCCCGGTAAAACAGAAGACTTACAAGATTGCCTGATCAATCGTCTGATCAAACTAGAACCCAAAACTTTACTGATTCATCGACTGGATCGTGATACATCCGGCATTTTGGCTTTTGGTCTGACTAAATGGGGACAAAAAACCATTTCCCGCCAGTTTCAGGAACGCCGGACCGATAAAACCTATCAGGCTGTGGTCGCCGGTACACTCGAAGGTGAAGGCACCATTGAAGTGCCAGTCGTGTATGATCCAAGCCGTCCGCCCTTACATATCGCAGATCCCGCACATAACAAGCCAGCCATTACACATTGGCAGGCGATCGAACATTTTAATATTCAGGGACAGCCTGTGACTCGGGTGAAACTGACCCCAATTACCGGCCGTTCACATCAGCTACGGGTGCATATGCAATATCTCGGACATCCGATTATTGGCGATACCTTATATGCGACACCCGAACAGCAACAGCTCAGCTCACGTCTATGTTTACATGCTGAACGTTTGAGTTTTTATCATCCTCAAACAGAGCAGTTAGTCGAATTTTATTGTCCGGCGCCGTTCTAGGAAATACTTCTTTAATCGGCGTGAATTATGCTCACTTTTTAGTGGGCTTTATGTCAAAATACATTGCTTGAAGGTGTGAAATTTTGCTCCAATGACGTTTCGTGATTGAGCCTAATATTCATAATCTTGTACTTAAGATAAAGGTGGAAAAATTGCAGCAATTTGCTATTGGTCAACGTTGGTTATCAGATACTGAAACAGAACTCGGTTTAGGCGTTCTTATTGATGTTGATGAGCGGTCGGTCAGCATTTTATTCCCGAAAAGCGATGAAACCCGCGTCTATGCACGCAGCAATGCACCCTTATCTCGTATCGTATTTAATGTGAAAGATGAATTACAGGATCAGGAAGGGACCAAGTGGATTGTAGAATCCGTTGAAGACCGCAATGGCGTGGTACGTTATCACGTCGTTCGTACCTTGGAAGATGGAACTGAAGAACGTAAATCGCTAAATGAAACCCGTATTGGTGCGACTATCCAGCTGTCTAAGCCTTTAGACCGTTTATTGGCTAGTCAGGTCGATTATAAAGAATGGTATGACCTGCGTATTGAAGCACTGCTGATGCAGGCCAATATGCAAAGCAGTCCACTGCGCGGTCTGGTAGGTTCACGTGTCGGCCTGATTCCACATCAGCTGTATATTGCTCATGAAGTCGGTCAGCGTTTTGCACCGCGTGTGTTACTGGCCGATGAAGTGGGTCTGGGCAAAACCATCGAAGCTGGCTTGATCATCCATCAACAGCTGAAAACCGGCCGTTCTGAACGTATTCTGATTCTGGTTCCAGATTCGCTGCAATATCAGTGGATGATCGAAATGCGCCGTCGTTTCAATCTTGAGTTCTCGCTGTTTGACTTGACTCGTACTGCGTCGATCAAAGAACATGATCCTGAACAGAACCCCTTCCTGACCGAACAAAAAATTATTGCCTCTGTCGATTTGATGGTCGACCATGAAGATCTTCGTGAGCAGGCACTTGAAGCAGGTTTTGACTTGCTGGTGGTTGATGAAGCGCATCACTTGATGTGGAGCGAAGAAGATGGCGGTAATGACCGTTATGATCTGGTCGAAGAGCTGGCTGAACATACGCCGGGCGTGTTGTTGTTAACGGCAACGCCTGAGCAGTTGGGTGTGGAAAGTCACTTTGCACGCCTGCGTTTGCTTGATCCGCAGCGTTTTAACTCGCTGGATCGTTTCCTCGACGAAGAAGCACAGTATCAGCATACAGCTAAAATTGCAGAAGTGCTGATGTCAGACATGCCGCTAGAAGCCGAGCATTTAACTGCGATTGAAGCCTTGTTAGGTCATCCGATTGAAGATCAGCCTGAACAGCGTTTCCGTGCCATTCACGAACTTTTAGACCGTCATGGTACAGGTCGTATCCTGTTCCGTAATACACGTGAAGCCATTCAAGGTTTCCCGGGTCGTGACTGTCAGCCGGCACCATTGCCAGCACCAGAAAACTGGTCGAAAGATGGCAAGTTGCGTGAACAGATGTGGCCTGAAGAGGCGCAGCTCGATGGCGCATGGATGGAAGCCGATCCACGCGTGATGTGGCTGATGGAGCGTTTGCGTACCGATTTAAAACACAAAAAAGTCTTACTGATTGCGCGTAGCGGGCCAGTGGTTGAAGCGCTGGAAAATGTACTGCGCTTACATGCCGGTATTCGTACCGCCATGTTCCATGAAGGCATGAGCTTATTAGAACGTGACCAGGCCGCAGCTTATTTTGCTGAAGATTCGTATGGCGCGCAGATTTTACTCTGCTCGGAAATTGGTTCGGAAGGTCGTAACTTCCAGTTTGCCTCTGACCTGATTCTGTTTGACCTACCTGCGAACCCGGACGTGTTGGAACAGCGTATTGGTCGTCTGGATCGTATCGGTCAGGAAAACCGGATTCAGATTCATGTGCCTTATCTGGTGGGAACTGCACAAGAACGTATGTTCCGCTGGTATAACGAAGCGCTGAATATCTTCAGCAATATTTCTCCAGCTGCACAAACCTTGCAAGAAAATTTTATTGTTCGCTTGAAAGACTGTCTATTGGCAGACAAAGGTCAAGATTTTGAAGACCTGCTGGAAGAAGTTAGCGTGCAACGTGAAGCGCTGGAAGCTGAATTGCAGGAAGGTCGAGACCGTTTGCTTGAATACAACTCTTGCCGTCCGGTGGTGGCACAGGAAATTGTCAACGCGCTTGAAGACTATGATGACAATACCACTTTGCCGATTTTCATGAAGCGCTTTATGGCGTCTACGAATATCGACTTTGACGAGCAAAGTAACGGTACAGTGATCATCAAGCCAACCGATCAAATGCAGGTTCAAGGTTTGACGTTGGATGAAGAAGGGATTACAGCGACTTTCTATCGTGATCAGGCACAAATCCGCGAAGATGCGCAATACCTGACACTGGAACATCCATTCACTGAAAGTGTGATGGAAATGATCAATACGCAAGGCTTTGGTAGCACTAACGTTGCGGTACTAAAATCTGCAGCACTGCCACAGGGTTCGGTATTACTTGAAGTATGGTTCAAGGTCGATGTGGTGGCTCCGAAAGCATTGAACTTGCCGTCTAGCTTGCCGCAACAGTTGATTCGTGTCTTGCTCAGTGAAAAAGGTCAGGATCTATCACAAAAGATTGCACCAGAAATCCTGAAACCGTACTTGCATCATTTAGATGGCAATAGTTGCCGTCAGGTGGTGAAAGCACGTCGTGATGTGATTGAGGCACGTTATCAGCAAGCGCTTGAACTGGCACGCAGTGCATTGCCTGGCTTCAAGCAGCAAGCCAAAGAAGTGTATGGCAATAAATGGCAATATGAAATTGATCGCCTGACCTATCTGAAACAGTTCAATCCAAGTATCCGTGAAGATGAAATTGCACGTTTACAAAAGTTGCAGAAAGAAGGTTTAAGCCTGCTGGATGGTCTATCGGTAACACCGGAAGCAATTCAGGTGATGGTCGTGGTCAAGCCTTAAGCTTTACGCAATAAAAAAATGCAGCTTTCGGGCTGCTTTTTTTATAGGCAAAATCCGGGTTTATTATTTTTTTGGTCGGAGAATGCTGGTCTGTTATTTTCCTCCTGTTTAAAATTAGGCTACTGAATAATAAGAATGACAAAGTATGTCAAAAGCACTGATTACCCTTGGCACAAAGACCAGTCATGGCGGCATGGTGACTGAATGCGAACTCTCTTTTTTGATCAATGGTATTGCCGTACATTTAAATGGCATGAAGCATTATTGTCCCAAATGCCAGACTATGGTCACCGCAATTTCCAGCAATTTGTCTATTACTGTCAAAGGACGGGCAGTGGTCATCGCGGGGGATAAGGCCAGTTGCGGCGCGACTTTTCTACCGATGCAACATTTGACTGTATCGCAGAAATAGACTTTAAATTCTGAAGGAATACAGAGAAATGACTTTGAGGTCATGCTTTGAGCATTTTTGCGCTGCCGAATAAATCTTTAAAGCGGTAAGCTCATCTTACGATTTCAGGATGAATACGCACTGCGTTTAAAAATAATGAAGCAAGCCTTACATTTTACCCATGCCAATGGTATCCCTTCGGCAACTTATCGGAAGTTTCTGGACTGTTTTCAGCAAGACTATGAGGTCAAAGCGATTCCCTTTATCGGCATGAACCCACAATATCCAATTACGCGAGACTGGCGTTATCTGGTCGATGAAGTCATTGCAGATATCGAGCAGCAGTTTCCTCAGCAGCAAGTGATTGGCTTAGGACATTCCTTTGGTGGTCTGGTGACCCTTATGGCGGCGTATCGACGTCCCGAACTGTTTTCCAAGCTGATCATTATGGATCCACCATTTGTGATTGGAAAAAACAGCGCCATGTTTGAACTGATCAAAAAGCTGAATCTAAAAAGTGTCGATCGTTATACACCCGCAGGAATTACGCTAAAACGCAAAGATTATTGGTCATCAAAACAGGTCGCTATTGAAGCACTCCGGTTTAACCGCTTATTTAAAAATTTCGATGAGAAGTGTTTTGCTGATTATATCGAGAGCGGCATTCAGCCAGAACCTGAACGTGGTGGGGTGACGTTAACTATTCCAAAACAGATAGAAGCGGAAATCTTCCGGACTGTGCCAGCCTGGTGGTGGAGAACGCCACGCCGACCGCCTGAAGTGCCGATGCATCTGATGACTGCAGAGCAAAGCCAGTTTTATCAGCAGGGGTTGCCACAAGGGATGCACAAGATTTATCGGATTAATTATTCTGTGGTCGAGGGCGGGCATATGTTCCCGCTTGAGTATCCGGAAGCCACTGCAAAGGCAGTCAAAGCTCAACTCGCACTTTTGTAATCATCATAAAAAAGAGACGCTGATTACGTCTCTTTTTATACTAGTTCATGCAAATCGGAAAATTAGCGCAGCTGAGAATCTTCCAGATGACGTGCACCTTCAAGGATCATCCGGATCATGATCATGGTCTGTTCGGCAATTTCTTTGCGGTCTTCGGCAGGCATATCAATCACATTAGCACCCATGTTGAAGACCAGTTGGGTAATGGCTTTGGCTGCAATATCGGGATGAAATAACTTCTTATTGTTTAGGCGTTCCAGACGAATTAAATCTTCCTGAAGTTCCTGCTGAAAATAATTTAATTGGCGTTCCACCGCCTGTTTATAAGATTTGGAACCGGTATAGCCTTCACGTAATAACAGGCTCAGATTGCCTTCATCGGCATCCAGCTGGGCAATAAAGACTTCTACAGAACTGCGGATAATGCTGTTCTGGCGAGAAGCTTGCAGACGTGCTTCATGCAAAATCTGACGCAATACAATCCCGGCACGATCAATCAGCTCAATAGCCAGTTCATCAATATCTTTAAAATGACGATAGAAGCTGTTCGGTGCAATACCAGCTTCACGCGCGACTTCACGTAGACTTAAAGAGGAAATACTTTTTTGTGGCCCAATCAGATTCAACGCAGCCTGAAACAGTTCTTCCTTGGTAATGGTGGCCTTGCGACCGACACTCCGTACGATAATCGGCTCATCAATGCTTTTCGATTGTAATAAAGATGCGTCACTGCTTATTTTCATTGAAGGCTCGTTCATCGATAGGTTCATGCATGAATCATTTTATTATAACCGAGCCAGTCAAGCTTGTGAAATGATTAGAAACAATACGGTTGTATATACAAATATATATACATGTGTATAATAATTAAAAACCCAAGGTGATGTCACAAACGATGCATGTACTGCAAAAACTTAAAATGCCATTGAATGCACTGTCTGATAGTGTAGTTGATCAGCATGCAATTAATTTCTGGATTCAGAAACTCAATCCTGTATGGTCGTTGAATCAGCCATTAGGCAAGATCGTGCATATAGAAAATGCAGCACAGGATATGCTGAGTCTGAAAATTCAAGTGAATCGCTTATTTAAGTTTGGTGAAGCAGGGCAGCATCATCCGGTCTATGTGGTGGTAAACGGCATCCGTTATGAACGTAGCTATAGTTTGACCCGTGTAGATGCGCAACATGTTTTATTGACCGTGAAAAAAGTCAATGCCGGTAAAGTCAGTACCTGGTTGGCAGAACAGGCACAAGTAGGTGATGTGATCGAATTTGGTCAGCCTTATGGTGATATGACCTTGCCTGTGCAGACGAGTCCATTGATCTTGCTTGCAGCAGGGAGTGGTATTACCCCAATGCTCAGTATGCTGGAAAGCTTGAGCAAAAAAGGTGAACTATCTGCACCGGTCACTCTCTGGTACTGGGTTAAAAAAGATCAGGATGCCGCATTTAAAGCACGGTTTGAAGAGCTTGCTCAGAAACATGCAAATTTCTCATTTCATGTGTATGCCACTCAAGAACAGCCAGCTGCTGCACGTCTGGATGAAACCTATCTGACAGATCTGCAAAATCTGGAAAATAGCATCGTATATTGCTGTGGTCCTTCAGGTTTTGTATCTAAAGCAGAACAGCTTTTTGCTCAGGCAAAACAGTTTAAAGGTGAAGCCTTTAGCATGAGTTTGGCGGATCTATCGGATACCGGCTTTATTAATGTCACCCTGACCCAGTCGAAAAAAATTGTCAGCATTCCAAAAGGCCAATCCATTCTAGTGAGCCTGGAACAGCAAAATATTAAACCGACCCATGGTTGCCGTATGGGCATTTGTAATAAATGTGCCTGCAATAAAGTAGAAGGTTCGACCAAGAATTTGGTCAACGGTGCACAAAATACCGAACCCGGCAACCTGCTCAAAATTTGTATTAACTCAGCGCAGACTGACCTTGTCATCGACTTATAAGCGAGTTTTATCTTATGAATATGCCAGTAAAATTACAGTATTTTAAAAATCCTAAAAACCGTGAATTAACCCAGTTTGAACTTGATGAACTTGCACGTGAGCTCGATGCGATTAAGCAAGAAGTGCTAGATGATCTAGGTGAAAAAGATGCGAAATATATCCGTCGTGTCTATTCAACCATTCGTTACTCATCGATTGCCGGTCGCGCCTTATTGTTTGCAGGCTGGTTCCCGCCAGCATGGTTGCTAGGCACAGGTCTATTAGGCTTTGCCAAAATCATGGAAAACATGGAGTTGGGTCATAACGTCATGCATGGTCAATATGACTGGATGAATGATCCTAAACTCAATGGTCAGACTTATGAATGGGATATTGTAGGGACTTCAGACAACTGGCGTCAAACCCATAACTTTAAGCATCATACTTATACCAATATTAAGGGTATGGATGATGATATCGGTTATGGTCTATTACGCTTGTTCCCGGAACAGCGCTGGAAACCGGGTTATTTATTGCAACCGATTTATGCAGTGCCATTCTGTTTATTGTTCCAGTGGGGTGTTGCGATTCAGAATCTTGAATTGGGTAAATACTTCAAAGGTCGCAAAAGCAAAGAGCAGACCAAAGAAGAATGGCGTCCAATGCAGAGCAAAATTGGTAAACAGTTGTTTAAGGATTATGTATTCTTTCCATTGATAGCAGGTCCTGCGGCTTTACCGGTTTTGACCGGTAATATGGTGGCCAATGGTCTGCGTAATATCTGGACCTTTAGTATTATTTTTTGTGGTCACTTTACCAAAGATGTCGAAGTGTTCCCAAAATCGGTACTTCAAAATGAAAGTCGTGGTCACTGGTATATGCGTCAGATCCGTGGTTCATCTAACCTGACCGGTTCTGAAGCGTTTCATATCTTGACGGGTCATTTAAGTCATCAGATTGAACATCATTTGTATCCTGATGTACCTGCACGTCGCTATCGTCAAATGGCACCGAAAGTTCAGGCTGTTTGTGAAAAATATGGTTTGAACTATAACAATGCCAGTCTGGTTAAGCAGTACGGCAGTGTAATTAAACGTATTGTGAAATATGCATTTCCGTTTAAGAAATAATTTTTCTTAAAGCTAAAAAAACCACTTCAAATGAAGTGGTTTTTTTATTTAAGAGGCTAATACTTCAGGAAGTAGAAGTCCTGATTGCGAAGCTATTTAATATGATTTCAAGGCATAAAGTAAAAAAGTTAATCTGCCATTTATAGTATTGTCTAAAGGTGTTTAGTAGATCAGCCAGATAAAATAGAAAGGACTAATATGGCATCGAATTAGATAAAATATTAATTTTTGGAAGCTGTTTATCATGCCCTTCGAGATAACGTTGATGCGCTAGACTCAACATTTCTTCATCCTCCTCACTATTCCCATAAGCATAAATTTCCGCATAATTATCCAGATTATATTTTTCTAGAATTCTAATTTTCTTTTGTGTGTTACTACAGTCAGGGGTTTGATAAAACCCTGTCATTTTCCCAGCTTTGATTTCAACTTCGCTACAGATTAAATCGATATTTAAATAGCTGCAGACCGGTTTTAAATATAAATCCAGAGATGCGGAAACTAGCACCACTTTATGGCCTAATTCTTGATGTTGCCTAAGCTGTTCTAGTAATTTCGGATTTAACTTAAGCATCAATTGTTGTGCATAGTCTTGAGCCAAATGCAGAATTTCCTCTGCATCACTGTCTTTAAACATGCTGACGTACAACTTGGGACGCATGTGGTGTGCTGGATACAGTTTTAAATAATAAGCCTGAATCCACGGCAGAATTTGCAGGCCGCGTTTCACAATATGCCGTTTTCTCAAGGCGTAGAAAATGAACCCAGTAAAACTGTCATGCAGATACAGGGTTCCATCAAAATCGAATAAGACTAGAGTTTTAGATTTTTGATTTTGCGCATGCATGTTTGATATCGACCATCGACGCGGGTAGCAAACCAGTTAGTATTATAATCACGACTTAATTTTGGTCCGGAAATGACCACTTCAGGCATAATGGCATAGATAGGATCTTTACCCGTTTTTTCCTGATAAAGCTTGCTGACACCACGATAAGTCATCGTATCTTCAAAGTCTTTATCTTTTTCTTTCTTTAAATCAGCTCGGATTTGACGTTCAGTGATAATAAAATTATTTTTGGCAAAAACACTGATTAACTCACGCTCAGATTGACTCTTCTGCGAACGGATCGCGCCATCTTTAGTATAGAGCAATAAGTCGCCATCCAGATCAAGTTCGGCTTCAGTTAAATCATTTAACATGCTCTGAAAAGCGGCATTTCGACTGGAATACATGCCCGAGTTATAGTCCGCAAAACGATAAATTGGCTTGTCATAATCCGCCGGATACATCATCAGGCGATGAATCCCATAATACAGACCGCCATATTGACTGTAGAGATCGGTACGTAACTCTGCGATATTGCCGCCTTGGCGTTTATGTTCTTTCGCATAGCTGATATGTACCTGCATTGAACCCAAGGTGGTAATTGGATTCATTTTCTCGCCAATATTCTGGCCGACCAGTTTGGCAGCACCAGTCAGGGCGCTAACATGATAATGCTTTGACATATAATCAAATATTTCACGATATAATTCGTCGAGTTCACGTTCGGTTTTGACCCGGTGCATCTGGCTTAAGTAGTTGTCTTCAGGACTCGGATGGTTCTTGAGAACTTCCTGGAAATATCCTGCAACTGTGCCACCAATTGCTTGACCAAGCTTATCTTTGAATTTTTCATCAAGGCGACCTTGGACTTCCTTAACCGCCTTTTCACCCAAACCCGGAACAGTAGGATCTGCAACAAAGTTAGATTCCTGATCAACCACTGCCACAATCGTACAAACATTTTTCTTGGTCTGAGGAATGCCGAGCTGTTCGGTAATGTCATAAATATCTTGTGCCCAAGACTCACGTTGGTTGACACGGTTTGGAATAGCTTTGCGAATATGTTCAACTTCAAGTGTCGGTTCATCATCTTTTGACCACCATGAACCATTGCCACAACCGGCAAGACCCAGAGAAAGTACAAGTACAGACAATGACTTAAAAGAAAAACAAGAAGCGAAAGTTTTATTCATGGTGTCGTAAATTAATTGAAAAGATGAGCGAATAAGGCAGATGCAGTATACTATGCCCATCAAAAAAGTGATGAATTTATATGTATATTGGTCCATATCAACTGTCAAACAATTTGATTGTCGCTCCCATGGCAGGTGTGACCGATCGTCCGTTTAGAACCTTGTGCAAATACTTTGGTGCAGGCCATGCGGTCAGTGAAATGATGACATCTGACAAAACTTTGCGCATGAGTAAAAAGAGCTTATATCGTGCCAATTTTGATGGAGAGCTGGCACCGATTTCAGCGCAGATTGCTGGTTCAGATCCCCATGATCTGGCTGAAGCGGCACGTTATCAGGTGGCCAATGGTGCGCAAATTGTTGATATTAATATGGGCTGCCCAGCCAAAAAGGTCTGTAACCGACTCGCCGGTTCTGCTTTATTGCAGGATGAAGATCTAGTTGCGCGTATTCTGGATGCAGTTGTGGCTGCAGTTGATGTGCCAGTGACCTTAAAAACCCGTCTTGGTTATTTGAACGGCCAGGAAAATATTATACGGGTCGCCAAACGTGCTGAACAAGCCGGAATTGCGGCACTGGCTTTACATGGCCGTACCCGTGAAGATATGTACCTGAATACCGCGCGTTATTCTTTAATCAAAGACGTAAAGGAAATGTTGAAGATTCCCGTGATTGCTAACGGTGATATCGACAGTCCGGAAAAAGCCAAATATGTGCTGGATTATACTGGTGCAGACGCAATTATGATTGGTCGTGCAGCACAAGGTCGGCCCTGGATTTTTCGTGAAATTGCCCATTATTTGAAAACCGGTCAACATCTTGATGCACCGAGTATTACAGAAGTGAAAGATGTTCTATTGGGACATTTGACAGAATTATACGAGTTCTATGGCGAGTATTCCGGCTGCCGGATTTCCCGTAAACATATTGCCTGGTACACCAAAGGACTGCGTTCTAGTAATGAATTTCGTCAAAGCATGTATCAGGTGGAAAATACGGCTGATCAATATCGTGTGGTAGAGGATTATTTTAATGCACTGCTAGAACATGGTTTAACCATGAATGATGTACAAGTCGAGCAGGTGAATTTACTGGAAACCAAGTAATGGCGGGCAAAATTCAGCGAATCAAGTAATATTTTTTGTGTGAAATCCCTACCTTTTTTATCTTGAGCAGGCTGATTTTTGCATTCTGTTTACACTTCAGCCTGTCTAATACATAGCAGCACAGTTTGTTCACTTAAACTGGACAGGACTTGGACATTGCTTACTCAAGCTTCCTCTATGATGAATCTATCCAGATATAAACCAGATGTGATCCATCTTGTTTATCGTCATCATTGAGGGAGATCTGTAATGACAAATACCAATCGTCCAGTCACAGAGTTTAGCCATAAAACGTCAACGGAATTGTCACAAGAGCGCAGTGAAGGCCTGAATATCAATCCGACTGATACTAACGCGCGTCCAGATTTGAATACACCCGTGAAAGATAATCCTCGTGTTCCAGACATGAATGAAGGTGAGGATAATCTGGCTGCGACCAGTGCCGGTACTTTGGGTGGAGCTGCGGTAGGCGCAGTTGCAGGTCTGGTAGGTGGCCCTCCAGGTGCAGTGGTGGGTGGTATTATCGGTGGTGTTGTTGGCGGTATTGCAGGTAATGACATTGCGACACCTGATCATGAGAAACAGGCAGATAATTACCAGCACCCAGAGAACTTGCCTGAGGCAGATAACTATCGACATCCAGATCATTTGAGAGCAGAAGATAATTACTGGAGAGATGAGTATCATAATCGCCCGTATTTCAATGAAACGCGTAGCACATATGGCGATCTAGATTATGATCGTGATTATCGCGGTGCTTACCGGGTCGGTTATGAAAATCGTCCGATGTATGAGCATGATACGGATTTTGACCGTGCCGAACCTGAACTGCGTACCAAGTGGGAACAGTTAAAAGGTGAGTCTCGCCTCAACTGGGAAGAAGCGAAATTTGCAGTTAAAGATGCCTGGCATCGTGTCACACGCTAATTCTAGATAAATTAAAAACCTCTCCATGTGGAGAGGTTTTTTTATGATTCAAGTATTAAAGATGCTTCATTTCCAGTATGAGCTGGTTAATCAGATCGGAAGCTTCCATTTCACGAATCTGTGCCACGTTCGAACCTGCCCAGAATGCACCATAACCTTGATCCCCAGGTTTGGCAGCAGCAGCATGTAATTGCTTGGCCAGATCATAAGTATATGGATAAGCCGGAACATCCAGCCGATCGGGTGTATCCACTTCAATATGCCAGTGGTTAATGATGCCGCGTGCAGGACGACCAGAAATACTGGCACTCACTTGAGTAAGTGGCTTGGAAAATAAGGCTTTACGATAAGCATCATTGGCATTGGAAGATTTACACTGCACAAATGCAGTCCCGAGTTGCACGGCATCTGCGCCGAAATCCATCATTTGGCGGGCTTGTTCACCCATCATAATCCCGCCTGCTGCTACAATCGGCAGGGAAGAATGCTGTTTGATTAGCTTCACCAGATTGGAGGTTTTAACTGAAGCATCAAACTTGGTGCTAAAAATCCCACGATGGCCGCCGGCCTCAATACCCTGTGCAATAATAATGTCGATTCCGGCTGCCTCAATAGCTTTGGCTTCGGCATAATTGGTTGCAGATACCATGGTCAGAATCCCGGCCTGTTTTAAGGCTTGAATCTGATGCGGATGTGGAATCCCAAAATGAAAGCTGACCGCTCGCGGTTTGGTTTCCAATACCAGATTCAGGAAGTCATCATTGTCTTTAAAACTTTGATAAATACACTCCAAATGCTCCGGTGCCTGAGCACCATATTCGGCAAATTTATCCTTAAACTGTGCAATCCATGCCTGTGCTACAGCTTCATCTACAGGCACACTCTCATGACAGAAAAAATTGACCTGAAAAGGGCAATCTGTCAGTTCCTGAGTCTTTAAAATCTGTTGTCGTGCAGCCTCAATACTGCTGGCCCCCAGACCCAGTGAGCCCAAGCCGCCCTGATTTGACACTTCGGCAGCAAGCTCAGGTGTAGAGACACCTGCCATCGGTGCCAAGAAAATAGGGTGTTTAATTCCGAGATTTTCTAATAAAGACATAGATTTGCTCCTTGTTATGCTTTTACTTTGCCTTTGAGCACAAAATTAAGCAAATCATATTGGTTATTTTATTTTGAAATACTGCAGCATGGGTTACGTGTTATTTACATTTCTTGCGACACGCTACGTCGCCAAAAAGATAGAACTTTTATTAGCCTAGAATTGAACACTTTATAATAGCCTTTTGGTCACATATTCTCTGAGCTCATGTCTGATCGTATCCGTGAAAAACTGCAAATTTTAGCCGATGCTGCCAAGTATGATGTGTCGTGCTCATCCAGCGGTAGCAACCGTAAAAATAAAGACAAGGGTGTGGGCAATACCGGGAATGGCATCTGTCATAGTTATACCGAAGATGGCCGCTGTGTTTCCTTGCTGAAAATTCTGTTCTCTAATGTCTGTATTTTTGACTGTTCCTATTGTGTTTCGCGCCGTTCCAATGACGTCCAGCGTGCAGCATTTACCGTGCAGGAAGTCGTGGATTTGACCATGAATTTTTATCGGCGTAATTATATTGAGGGTCTGTTTCTCAGTTCGGGAATTTTTAAATCGGCCGATCACACCATGGAACGGATGCTACAGGTGGTCAAAAAACTTAGACTCGAAGAAAACTTTAATGGCTATATCCATCTGAAAACTATTCCGGGTGCATCACAGGAGATCATTACCGAAGCCGGACTGTATGTCGATCGTATGAGTATTAATCTGGAAATGCCGACGGAGGCGGGACTGCAAAAATTTGCGCCTGAGAAAACCCATGCCGAAGTACAAAAAGACTTGGGCATTGTGCGCGACCGGTTGATCCAGCTCAAAGATGAACGCAAGCTGATCAAGTCCGTTCCAAAATTTGTACCTGCCGGACAAACTACACAAATGGTGGTGGGCGCGCATAGTGAAACCGATCAGGACATTATTTTAATGGCTGACCGGCATTACAAGGAATTTAAGCTGAAGCGGGTGTATTTCTCTGGCTATATCCCGATTAATCCTGAAGATAAAGCCTTACCTGCTATCGGCTCAGCACCGCCATTATTAAGAGAAAACCGTCTGTATCAATCTGACTGGCTGATGCGTTTTTATGGCTTTGCTGCTGATGAAATTGTCGATGATCAGCATCCGAATCTGGAGCTGGAGATTGATCCTAAACTCAGTTGGGCCTTGCGTCATTCTGAAGCCTTTCCAGTCGATATTAACCGTGCCGACTATAAAATGATTCTACGGGTACCCGGCATAGGCGTGCGTTCTGCGCAGAAAATTGTACAGGCACGCCGTTTTGGACAGATTCATATTGACCAGCTAAGGCGCATGGGCGTGGCTTATAACCGGGCGCAGCATTTTATTCGCTGTGCGGATACACCGAAATTTAAGAAAGATCAGCACGCCCATCAGATTCGCCAGCAAATTTTGATGTCAGGACAATCCAAATATCAGCAGCAACTTTCACCTCAATTAGGATTTGGTTTCTAGTGGCAAGTTACTGTTTTGATGGCAGCATGACTGGTCTGCTCAGTTGTGTATTTCGTGCTTTCGAGTTTAAAGAATTTAACGTGATAGTGACGGCCAATCCTCAAGCACAAACAGGTTTATTTGATGAATTTATCCATGTGGCCTCTAATGATCAGCATGGGCAGCGGGTGTGGCAGGGATTAAAGCAGAAAGTATCTTCCAGCAGTTTGCGTGCTTTTTACTATACCTTTTTGTCAGAGCAGGAAGCAGCGTTCCAGACTCTTTTTGATTTTGCAGTCTATGTCTTTCAAAACCAGCGTCCAGTCGATAAAGATTATGGTCATGCTGCGGTGATCGGCATGTCGCAATGGGCCAAGCAAGTGGGACGGGAAAAGCATCGCATGGAGGCTTTCGTGCGCTTTAAAAAAGCCAAAGATGGCTTGTTTCTAAGTCTGGTCAGACCGGACTTTAATGTCTTGCCGATTATTTCCCGACATTTTCAGGAGCGTTATCAGGATCAAAGCTGGCTGATTTATGATGAGCAGCGTAATTACGGTATTTATTATAATTTAAGGCAAATGCATCAGGTCGAGATGAACGCTGAAATAATTGATCCACAAATCCGGATTGGTCATAGTCAGTCATTCAGTATTGAACTGGATGATCAAGAGCTGCTATATGATCAGCTCTGGAAAGATTATTTCAACAGTGTGAATATTCAGGCGCGCAAGAACATGAAATTGCATATTCAATATGTGCCAAAGCGCTACTGGCGTTATATGAATGAGAAAATACTTTAAACAGTACATCAAACTGCTTTCAGGCATAATAAGTGTTGGTATATTTAAATTGAGTGTATAAACATGAAGGTATGGCTAACGTCATTAGCGCTGCTCACTGGATTAACTGCATGTTCGGAACAACCACAAAAACCGGTCGTAGATCCAGTCAAATATCAGGTTCAGACTGCAGAGGAACTGCAGCAACGTTTTGATGCACTCAATGTCCAGTTAGCCCAAGACTTTCAGAAATTTAAGAAAGTCGAAAGCATTGCTTTCGCGCACCAGTTTCCTTTAGATGTCAATAATCTGCAAAGCTTGAACCAGCATCTTGTCAGCAGTACTGCATTAAAACCCAGTAAAATCGCCTATTGCAATATGATGAATAGTTATTTTTCCGATATGTACCGTTTGGGACATTACAATCTGAAACTGGTCGATGACATTAAATTGCCCAATGCCAAGAATGAAAATTTAAAAGCTAATTTCTCTGATGCTGATCATTTTTATACCTTTATTTTGGATCGTTATACGACTTATCGTCAGGTTCAGCAGACCATGGGTTATGGCTGTAATTTAAAAGCTGCGCTGTAAATCCTAAAGCCAGAAAAAAGCCCATCACAGATGGGCTTTTTTGATTTTAAGCATTAGCAACCGGTCAGTTTTTCAGACTGCGGTTTTTCATCCGGGAAGAAAATCGGACGAAGTTTTACCCCGATCCCGTTACCAATAAAAGCGAAGACCAGCCATAACCAGCCATGCAGACTACCCGACGCAATTCCACTGAAATATGCACCGATATTACAACCATAAGCTAAGCGTGCGCCGTAACCCAGCATTATGCCACCTACAACAGCAGCAATCAGTGAACGTTTTGGAATATTGAAATTCGGCGCAAATTTACCTGCCAGACTCGCCGCCAACAAAGCACCCAGCATGATACCGAAGTTCATCATTGAGGTAATATCAAACCATAATGATTCTGCCAGTGCTTTGGCATTGCCTGCTCTTTGCCAATAATCCCAAGAAGCTACATCAACACCTACAAGACTTGCACCTTTGGCACCCCACACAGCCAGTGCAGAGGTCACGCCCCAAGGACGACCTGCCAGTGCCAAAGTAGCAAAGTTGAGTAAGATCAGGATAATACCGCCCCAAATCAAAGGCCATGGACCACGAATAAAGCGCTTCCAGCCCTGATATTCACTGCGTGGCTCAATTTCCAGGCTGCCATGACGTTTCTTTTCGAAATAAACTGTTGCTGCAGCAATGATGGCAAAAACGATAAAGCTCAACAGTAATCCAGGGAGAACGCCTAAACTTTCTACCAGTGAAATCGGTTCAAGATGTGGCAGGGCAAACCACCAGTCAAGGTGCGAGGTCGCAATCACAGACCCGATACAGAAGAACAAGAGCGTCACCAGCATACGTGCGCTACCGCCACCTACAGTATACAACGTACCTGATGCACAGCCGCCACCAAGTTGCATGCCGATACCGAAAATAAAGGCACCAATCATGACTGACATGGAAACAGGATTAACGTTACCTTTAACTGGGTTGCCGAATAATTCACCTGCACCTAAAGCCGGGAAAAACAGCAGGACCGCCAGAGCGAGCATAATCATTTGTGCACGTAAACCACGGCCGCGACGTTCCTTGATAAAGACACGCCAGCTCGAAGTAAAACCAAATGAAGCATGGTACAGGGTCATGCCCAGTGCACCACCAACCAAAAATAATAGGGCCTGATTTAAGCCTACGATTTGATAGGCACCGATTGTACCTATGATAAGCAAAATAAAAGCTGCCCAGACCGAAATATTCGACCGTTGGGAAGCAGCAACAATGACTGACATGGGAGATTAAATTTTAAAAATAAAGGCTGGTATTCTACTGAATTTCAGTTTAAATGCAGCCCGTTTTGCCGATTGAATCACAATTAAGCCATTCTAATACTTGATAAGTTTTATCAGTTTATCTGATTTTATCCACTCACTTAGATAAAAAATTGATCCCATCAACAAATAATGCAATTTCAATTTAGATCATTCGCTATTTAAAATCATCTCTAATAAAAAAGCCTGCAATCGCAGGCTTTTAAACATCAAGCTGAATCCTAAAATCAGTTTTCAGCTTTTTCCCGAACTTCTCCGGCACCTTCCTCAACTGCCGCAGCTGTTGCTGCAGTTGCTTTACGTGCTGCTTCCGCAGTGGCATCTGCTGCTCTAGACGTTGCAGCAGCTGCTTCGTCCGCTGCCTGAGCAGTATTTTCCGCGGCATTATCCATTGCTCGTTCGGTTTCTACCGCAGCCTCACGGCTGGCATCTTCCATATCATGACCGGCTTGATTGGCTGCATTTTCTAAATGCTCACCTGTGGTTGCGCCGGTTTCAGGCGCTTCTTCTTTACTACAGCCGACTAAGGCAACAGTGGTCGCCAAACCTAAAGCAATCAGTAATTTATTCATCGAGTAATATCCTTTTGTTGTTGTAGAGCTGCAATCTAATTTAGCAGCCATTTGTTTAGATTTATGCTAGCAAATAGATCAACATTTGTTGATTAACTGTAACTTTTTTCGATACTTATACTGTAATGGCACAGTCGGAAGTTGTTTAAAGTTTCATGGAATAGTGATATTCACAGAGAGGGGAGCTTCAAAACTATCATTCGACATGCAGATTATAGTATGAAGTTTGGTATTTAGATATTTGGCATCATGAGCCAGAGATAATTCTAAAAATGAAGAAATGAAAGACATAAAAAAGCCCGCATGATGCAGGCTTTTTTTAAGAAAAACTTATAGACCAGCAGAGGCTTTAAGCGCTTCCACTTTGTCAGTTTTTTCCCAGGTAAATGCAGTATCTGAACCTTCACGACCGAAGTGACCATAAGCAGCAGTTTGCTTATACATTGGCTGGATCAGGTCAAGCATACGGGTAATGCCATATGGACGTAAGTCGAAATGTTCACGAACCAGTGCAATAATCAATTCTTCAGAGACTTTTGCAGTATTGAATGTATTGATTGAAATTGAAGTTGGCTCAGCAACACCAATCGCATAAGACACCTGAATCTCACACTTGTCAGCCAGGCCAGCAGCAACGATGTTTTTCGCCACATAACGACCTGCATACGCAGCAGAGCGGTCAACTTTAGATGGATCTTTACCAGAGAAAGCACCACCGCCGTGACGTGCCATACCGCCGTAGGTATCTACGATAATTTTACGGCCAGTCAAACCACAGTCACCTACAGGACCACCGATCACAAACATACCCGTTGGGTTGATGTGGAATTTGGTGTCTGCATGGAACATGTCAGCAGGAATGATTTTCTTCAAGATTTCTTCAATCACAGCCTCTTTCAGGTTTGCTTGAGTGATTTCAGGATCATGTTGAGTTGAAAGAACGACTGCATCTAAACGAACTGGTACGCCATTTTCATAAGCAAAAGTTACCTGACTTTTTGCATCTGGGCGTAACCATGGCAAGGTGCCATTACGGCGTAATTCAGCCTGCTTTTCCATTAAGCGATGCGCATATGAAATCGGTGCAGGCATTAATACATCAGTTTCGCGGCTTGCATAACCGAACATTAAACCTTGGTCGCCGGCACCCTGATCTTCAGGTTTCTGGCGGTCTACACCCTGAGCAATTTCAGGTGACTGTTTACCAATCATGTTGATCACGGCACAGGTTGAACCATCAAAACCAAGATCAGAATGGTGATAACCAATTCCGTTTACGGTATGACGTACAATTGCCTCAAAATCAACATTTGCTGTCGTTGTGATTTCACCGGCAAGTACAACCGCACCTGTTTTTACAAGCGTTTCACAAGCAACCCGTGCATATGGGTCTTCTTTTAAGATTGCATCCAAAATAGCGTCACTGATTTGGTCAGCCATTTTATCTGGATGGCCTTCGCTTACAGATTCCGAAGTAAATACAGCGTACTCGCGCATAGTCCTATCACAGTTAATTTTAAAGACCCGATATGTTACATCGAGTTGCGCTCTAGGACTAGCTTAACACGACAAAATTGGTCGAAATTGTTTCAAATTATTGTGTTTTTAATTGATTAATAGAATTAAAAAAATTGATATATCTATTTAGACAGCATTATTGATTGAGGAATATGAAGCAACAATATTTTAATCCATCAGACTGTCATAAAATTAAATGCTTAGATTTCCGATTAAATCTTAAAAAAATAGATGATAGAAAAAATACAAAGCTCAAAATTCAAAATTTACTTAAGCAAGTGATCATTACATCAATAAAGCAGATTCAGGTTGTGCGCCTTGCGACCAACTGTCTTGTCGATGTTCAAGCGTGTCTTCATATTAGCGCTAAGTCTTCCACATTAGCTGTTTAGGAATGGCGATATCTTTTGCTATGGACTTCTTGTTGGAGCAAGACTGTACGGAGATCAGAAATCATGTATCAAAAGGCATTTACCCTGATTGAAGTGCTGATCGTGCTCATCATCATCGCGATTTTAGTGACGATGGCTTTTATGAGTCATCAAGCTTATGTCGTGCGGAATCAATTAGCAGAAGTGTTTGAGCAGGCTGGAGCATATCGAACCCAGTTCATTGCTTCGGATCAACACTGTGATGCTGGTCGCGAGATTGGTGGTCCTAGCCAATATATCGAAAAAGTGATTATTAATGCCGCGTGCCGGATAGAGTTCAAGATAGGAGAGCAGGGTGTAGATACTGCGATTCGCGGGAAATCAGTCGCTTTTGATGTTCATAGTGGTAAATGTTATTCCACTGATATTCAGCAGCGTTATTTGCCTAAAGACTGTCAGGTTCAATAAGTCTGCCGAAGTATAAAATTAGCCTAAGCAAATTAGATTTTCACCTGTATATCAAACAATCCTGCCAATATTTTATAAAATTTAGTACAAATTACATTATAAATAGATCAGTGAACTGTATAGATTTTCTTTAAAAATAATGATGTGAGTCATATGACATAGAGATAAAATTAGCATAAATTCAATCCTATCTATCAGCTTAGAATCCAGATACAGACAAGAAAGTTAGTTAAGAAATCCGGGATAATTCAATCTGAAAACCAGTAGAGCGAATCGAAGATAAAGAAGAAATGTGGAATAATTGTACGATAAGGCAAGAGACACTCAATAAACTGATAAATATTGTTGGTTAGTCTTTACCCCTCGCTGTTTTTTTAAGACAATAGACAGCAGTTTTGAAAGTCTTTTCATCATTTCCTATTTCTGAATATTTTGGACTCTGATTTATGACAACCCCGCTTAATGAACGTCGTATTGCAAACGCAATTCGTGTATTGGCAATGGATGCTGTGCAAAAAGCAAACTCAGGACATCCAGGTGCTCCAATGGGGATGGCAGATATCGCTGATGTGGTTTGGCGTGAATTCATGAACCACAACCCGACCAACCCGAATTGGGCAAACCGTGACCGTTTTGTATTATCAAATGGCCATGGCTCTATGCTTCAATATGCGCTTCTTCATTTAACGGGCTACGATCTTTCGATTGAAGATCTTAAAGCATTCCGTCAACTTCATTCTAAAACACCTGGCCACCCGGAATTGGGTTATGCACCAGGGATTGAAACGACGACTGGTCCTTTAGGTCAAGGCATTGCGAATGCTGTTGGTTTTGCACTGGCTGAAAAAACTCTAGCTGCGCAATTCAACAAAGACGACATCCAAGTTGTAGATCACTTCACTTATTGCTTCCTCGGCGATGGCTGTTTGATGGAAGGTGTTTCTCACGAAGCATGTTCTTTGGCGGGTACATTGGGTCTGGGCAAATTGATTGCTTACTATGACGACAATGGCATCTCGATTGACGGCGAAGTGGAAGGCTGGTTCTCTGACGATACAGAACAACGCTTTCTGGCATACGGCTGGCAAGTGATTAAAGTTGATGGCCACGATGCAGATGCAATCCGTCAGGCAACGATTGAGGCGAAAGCTGAAACTGCTAAACCAACCATCATTATCTGTAAAACCGTGATTGGTTTGGGTTCACCAAACAAGCAAGGTAAAGAAGACAGTCATGGTGCACCACTCGGTCATGACGAAATCGTGTTGACTCGTGAAGCGCTAGGTTGGACTGACGAAGCATTTGTGATTCCTGAAGATGTTTATGCAGCTTGGGATGCGAAAGCCAAAGGTGCTGAATCAGAAGCAGCTTGGAACGAAACATTTGCTGCTTATGCTGCAAAATATCCAACTGAAGCCGCTGAATTTAAACGTCGTTTATCTGGTGAATTACCGGCTGACTTCGTTGCAAAAGCGGATGCCTATATTGCAGAAGTGAATGCCAAAGCTGAAACAATTGCAACGCGTAAAGCCAGCCAAAATGTATTGCAAGCACTTGTTCCATTATTGCCAGAAGTTCTAGGTGGTTCTGCGGATCTTGCAGGTTCTAACCTGACCCTTTGGAAAGGCGCGCAAGGCGTACAGGACAATCCGGCAGGTAACTATGTACACTATGGCGTACGTGAATTCGGTATGACTGCAATCGCGAATGGTGTTGCACTGCATGGCGGTTTTATCCCTTACGTAGCAACATTCCTAATGTTTATGGAATATGCACGTAATGCCGTACGTATGTCTGCATTGATGAAACAGCGCGTGATCCATGTGTATACGCATGACTCAATTGGTCTAGGTGAAGATGGTCCAACGCATCAACCTGTTGAGCAGATCGCATCCCTTCGTGGTACGCCAAATCTAAACACATGGCGTCCATGTGACACCGTTGAAGCAGCAATTTCTTGGAAATCTGCATTAACGCGTGCTGAAGGTCCGACCGCATTGATCTTCTCTCGTCAGAACTTGGCATTCCAGACTCGTACTCAAGCTCAAATTGAGAACGCTGCGAAAGGTGGTTATGTATTGGCTGAAGAAAAAGGTGAATTGAAAGCCATCATCATCGCCACTGGTTCTGAAGTATCTCTGGCAATGGAAGCTTATGCACAGCTTGAAGGCGTGCGTGTAGTATCTATGCCATGTGCTGAAGAATTTATGAAGCAAGATGCAGCTTATCGTGAAGCGGTTCTTCCATCGAATATTCGTGCACGTGTTGCTGTTGAAGCTGCACATGTAGACTACTGGTGGAAATTTGTAGGTCTTGATGGTCGTGTTATCGGTATGACAACGTATGGCGAATCTGCACCTGCAAAAGATCTGTTCCAGTTCTTCGGTATTACTACTGAAGCAGTTGTAGCAGCTATAAAAGAGATTACTGCATAATCAACTGATTAAGCAGTTTTTTAAAAGACGCTCCATTTTTGGGGCGTCTTTTATTTTTTCGCTTTTTAGCGTTGTTTTCATGTGGCAATCGTTAGAAAGTTCTCCCATAGTCGAAATGAAAGAGTGAGATGAACATGAGCTTGTATGAACAAATTAACGATGAAATTATTTTAATGGATGCAGGCGAACTCAAGTGGATCGGACAGGAGTTAGCTCTTGAAGCGATGGTTGCAGTTGATTTAATGCTGCAAGAATTAGCCGAAGAAAAGGTCATTAAAGTGCGTCGTAAAAATCATGAAAAGACGACTGGCCTAAAACAGGTTGATCGTATTCTGGTTGAAAAACTTTAAACATAAAGCATGAAAAGTCCCTGATTGGGGCTTTTTTTATGCCGGATGATTTTCATCTGACAGGTTGCTTATGAGCACCAGATGAGATAAAGCTAAGTTTAGGCCGCTATAAAAATTCAGCGACTACTATCGAAATGACTTAAATTAAAGAAATAAGCCAAAGAAGCGGTTAAACATGAATATACAGCCCCAGATCCAGATCAAATCTTTAGAGCAAATATCACAGGCAGAATGGCTATTTTTATGGCAAGACTATCAACGCTTTTATCAGACGCAAATTTCTGAAGAGGTAAGTGAAAATACCTGGGATAAATTAACCAATTATGAATTAGATTCAATGTACGGTTTTGCGGCGCTGATGGATGGAAAGGTCGTGGGGATTGTGCATGTTATCGAACATAATAGTAGCTGGACAGTAAGACCTTATGCCTATTTGCAGGATCTATTTACCCATCCTGACTATCGGGGAAAGGGTGTGGCGCGTAAGTTGATTCAACATGTCTATCAGGTTGCACAGCAGCGTAATTGCGACCGGGTTTACTGGCTGACTCAGGAATCAAATCATCAGGCACAAGCGTTGTATAACAAAGTCGCCAAGAAAACTGGATTCATCCAGTACCGTATGGATTAAAGCTCAAAAATTAAAAAAAATAACTTACAATTTTATCGTTTCATCACTGCAACAAAACGTTTTATCTTTAGGGCTGTAAACGGTTCCAGATTCTATACACTTAATAACATCCAAAACGTGAGATAAAAACATGAATTTCAAAACATTAGCATTAGGCTTGGCGGTCGCATTTGTAGCAACAGTTTCTATGGCAAAACCAGTGGCCTATACGATTGACCCGACTCATTCAGCAACTGTTTTCTCTTGGAGCCACTTTGGTTTCTCTACACCATCTGCAAACTTCAGTGACATCCAGGGTACCATTAATGTTGATAATGCAAAACCTGTGAATTCCTCGGTCAATGTGAATATCCCGGTTGCAAGCATTAATACGAATGTGAAAGCACTGGATGACCATATTAAGACAGCAGAATTTTTTGATGCTGCCAAATATCCGAATATCACTTTTAAAAGTACTAAAGTTCAGGCTCTAGGCAAAAACAAATACAAAATCACCGGTAACTTAACCGTGAAAGATGTCACTAAGCCTGTGATACTGGATGCAGTTTTAAATAAACAAGGTGTACACCCAATGACCAAATTACAAACGATTGGTTTTAATGCAACCACTTCATTTAACCGTTCAGCCTTTGGGGTAGGCGGTTATGTTCCAAATGTGGGCGATAAAATTACAGTGAACATTACTACCGAGGCTTCTGTACCTGCTCCGAAAAAGTAAAAATGACAAATAAAAAAGCACCCAGTTGGGTGCTTTTTTATTACGGTTATTTAAGTTGCAAGTTTTCTAAATAATGCAGCAATACCGAACTGGCGGCCTGTTCAAGCGCGGGCGCATAGCTTTGATGATCCGCCCGTAAGGCGGGAATATTGATCTGGGCTTTGCGTAACTCACAGGTATGTCCAATCAGCCATTTCTCTAAACTTTCACTGGCCACTTCAGCATGGAATTGTAGTGCTAGAATATTCTGTCCTACCCGAAAGGCCTGATTTGGATAAAGATCAGAGCTGGCCAGTAATTCTACCTGTTCAGGTAGGTCAAAGGTATCACCATGCCAATGCAGGACGTCAATATCCTCCAGAGCTTTTAGTGGATTGTTTTCAATAGAAGCAAGACTGAGTTTAGACCAGCCAATTTCCTTCACATCTCCGGGATAGACTTTAGCATTCAATGCAGCAGCAATTAACTGCGCACCTAAACAGATGCCTAAAGTCGGTAAATTCTTTTCCAGTCGAACTTTAAGTAAGTCTATTTCTTGTTGTAAGAAAGGGTAATCCTCAGTTTCATAGACTGCAATCGGGCCACCGAGAATAATTGTTAATCCAGGATGTTTAAAAGCCTTGGTAAGATCATCGATGCCAGCTTCGAAATAACGCACACGTAAGCCGAGCTGATAAAAAATATCTTCCCAAGCACCTAAGTCTTCAAAAGCCAAATGTTGAATGGCATACACGGTATCGGAGAGGTGGGCTAAGTTCAGCATAGTTTTTTGATATCAAGAGAATGATTTAATTTAACGTGAATCAAAAGCAAAATAAAAGGCTTTATGCCCCACATCATGTGCAAAATAGAAAATAATGAACATCGCTGCGCTATCGGCAACTGTGTAAACATTTTCGTGTGATCGCTACATGAAGCAGTTCATTTTTCCTTTTATATAGGAAAGGGAGTAGAGTAAGGCTGCCGTACTGAATAAAAATAACAAGACCATCAGGATCAAGGATATGCAAAATATACGTTTATATGTCGATAAAAATAGAATCAGCCCTTATGCCATGTCGGTCTATGTTGCCTTAAAAGAAAAGGGTTTAGATTTTCAGGAAATCGTGATTGATTTAGATCAGCAGCAACAGAAATCTGCGGCTTATCAAGCCATTTGTCCAAGTGCTAAAGTTCCGTGTTTAATAGTAGATAACTTTAGCCTGTTTGAATCATGGGCGATCACTGAATATTTGGAAGATGCCTTTCCAGCACCTAATTATCCAGCCTTATATCCTAAGGAAATTTATGCTAGAGCTAAATGTCGGGCCATACAAGCCTTGGTCAAAACCGATTTTATGCAAATCCGCCAGCAGATGCCTTCCGATTCGGTATTTCATCTAGCAAAAATGTCTATACCTCTTACAGCTTCGATCACTGAAGAAATTCAGCGCTTGGTGAATGTGGCAGAATATATGCTGGAGGACATATGGTTGACTGAACACTGGTCAATTGCAGACTTTGATCTGGCCTTTATGTTGCATCGTTTGTTGAGCCATCAGGTGAAACTTCCTGTGAAAATAATAGAATATGTCGAGCGTAATTTTAAGCGTGCTTCGGTACAGGCCTGGCTGGCAGAACATGAAAAAGCTAAAACTTTAATCTAATGTCGACTGATAAAACAGTTCATAAAAAACCTACTTAAATAGGTAAAATTCAAGCGTAATATGAATCAGAACAAAACTTGAAAAGATGCTGAGGATACAGTCCTCGTTGAATAAGAAGGAGGGAGGGGCCGGTGGGGAATTCACATCATCATGAACATAGTCATGTCGCCGTGACTGCAAAAAATGCCAAAAAATTATCAATAGCGTTGGCATTAACCACGACTTTTTTAATTGTGGAAGTGATTGCCGGTTTTCTGACTCAAAGTTTGGCCCTACTTTCTGATGCTGCGCATATGTTTACCGATGCTGCTGCACTGGCTATCGCTTTAGTCGCTATCAAAATTGGGCAAAAACCGGCAGACAATAAACGGACATTTGGTTATCAGCGCTTTGAGATTTTGGCTGCCCTGTTTAATGCCGTGATGCTGTTTGTGGTTGCGATTTATATTTTGTTTGAAGCTTATCAGCGTTTGAGTTATCCGCCAGAAATCCAGAGCTTGGGCATGATGATCGTGGCCACCTTGGGGCTGTTCATTAACCTGATTTCCATGAAAATTCTGGTGTCTAGTAGTCAGGAAAGTCTCAATGTCAAAGGTGCTTATCTGGAAGTGCTCAGTGATGCACTGGGATCAGTCGGGGTGATCATTGGGGCGCTGGTAATTTATTTGACTGGCTGGATGTGGGTGGATACGCTGATTGCGGTATTGATCGGATTTTGGGTGTTGCCAAGAACCTGGATTTTGCTGAAACAGAGCATCAATATTCTGCTTGAAGGTGTGCCGGATGAAATTGATATTGAAAAATTACGCCACGATCTTTTGGCGCTCGAAGGGGTTCAGGACATTCATCAGCTCAAGGTTTGGGCAATTACCTCCAAAAAAGTCATGCTGACTGTGCATCTGGTTGCGCCGAATGTGGATTATCAGAAACTGCGTCATCAGGCCTTTGAGATGCTCCACCATGAGCATCATATTACCGAGATGACCTTGCAGATCGAAGCGGAAGACTGCCCACTAGAACATCGGGGACAATCCTCACATCCGCATTCACATGCCGAAAGCCATCCACATTGAAATTGAATAGTCTCAACCGCAGAAATATTTTTTATTTTTTTAAAAGTGAGCGAATCACATCCAGATAACTTGGCGGAGCATCGACATACTGACGCTCCCTTAACATCTGATGCATTTTCGCCAGCTTTTGATGCGGAACAGAGGCCATCAAATGATGTTCAATATGATAGTTCACATGAATTGGGGCTACAAAAGCACGTGCCAGCCAGTCTGCACGGGTGGTGCGGGTATTGCTAAGGGCGGAATGACTGGTTTCTAGGCCCGCATGCTCAGCCATAGCGCGGATGCGGATGAACAAAGGAAATGGAGTGATATAGGCGAGAGGCCATAATAAATACATCTTAGGATGGCCGCTGGCCCACAGAGCAGAAAAAATTGCTGCATTTGAAATTAACATACCAGAACTATTTTTAAGCAAGTTTTTCGCTAACTCTAAATTGCTGCGATCACCATGCGGAATTGGCTTGGGGTCATTGGAAACACTCCATTCCAGCAATTCCAGATCCATTAATACTCGACCAGCGAGAAATTTAAGCCCCGATTGCCCATTCAGGTCACGGAAGAATTTCCTGAATAGTGAGCTTTGCGTAATGGGAAAGTTTTTTACCAACCCCAAGTCAGGATCATCTGGCTGCGAGGTTTTAGCATGATGTTTCAGGTGATAAGGACGGTATTTGCTGACATCATTCCAGATCGGGCGTGCACAGAGCCAATCAGTCAGATGGGTATTTAACCATTTGGTTTTGAACAGGCTATGGTGCGAGGCATCATGCATCAAAATAGCCATCGCAAGCTGGCGTCCAGCAAGAATAGCCAATGCCAATGCACATATCAGGATTTTTCCCCATGTAGGTAAATATTCCCAGCTATAGGCAACCGTACCAAAGGTCATGACAATTACGGTCCAGGTTGAACCTACTGCCCAGGCACCGTGTAAGTCTGAGGTCGTGGTGAGTTCTTTAATTTCGTCACGACTAAAAAGTTCTGTGACACTGACCTTTCTGTTCATTCTTCTGCCTATATTTAGTTCTTATTGCTTTATTCAATATATTTGGATGAAATATTACAGTCAATTCATTTTTGTGTATAAAAAAGAAATAAATTAGACCCCTTGGTCTTTAAAATAGTGTTGCCATAAAAGTTGACCCTGTTTTTCTATTTTGCGGACTGCGAGCTCAAATTGTTGTCGAGCATCTGTGTCTATCCATTCTGCAGGAAGTAAGGGGTCAGCACGCAAACTAAATAGGGCAGATTTACCTAGATAAAAGGCACTTTTTGCAGCCTCTGCTAAAGTCAGATTCTGGTAATTCTCAAACCAGTCGTTGATAGCATGCTGTACTGCATGATAGGTCTGATGTAGCGCTTCGATATCCCATAAATCACGAACTTCGGTTTCACTTTCCAGTTGACTGACTTGGAAAAAACGTGCGTCAGGATCTAATCCAAACTGGATTACAGCTGTTTTTAATGGACTTAGGTTTAGCGTTAAATTATCGGGACGAATAAAAACATTTTGCTCTAGTTCCTGAAAACCATAATAACGCAGCGCTTTTTCTCTTTTATATAAGGCGGTACGGTCTACACGTCCCAAAGTGCCGGTATAGACCAATACATATTTTCCGTTCCATGTGGTCGCCGTTTGCATATCAGGGTGTTTGTTTAAGCTGATAAAAGAAGTATCGAATTTTTTCTCTAGCAATTGATACACGCCGCGTTCCACAGCTTGAATGAAATTTTCCTGATTTAATCGAGCCACAGCTACACGGATACCATTGTCAGATATACCCAATAATTCAGCAGCAGCTAATATCCGCTTAATAGTCAAGGTTGAGTTCTTAGAAGCGTAGAGTAAGTCTAAAACAAGATGACGAGCATTCAATTTATAAGTCATGAAACGATATCGTTATGAAAGGGATTGAAAGTTTTAAAGTTTATCCACAATAGCACTTTGTCATGAATAACCCAAAAAAATTGTCAGGGTAAAAGAGGATGAATAAGTGATTTGAGATATACATTTTATTAATAAATTTTTTTCAAACACAATAAAAAAACCCTTATCTTTCGATAAGGGTTTTTCGTATTCTGGAGCGGGAAAGGAGACTCGAACTCCCGACCCCAACCTTGGCAAGGTTATGCTCTACCAACTGAGCTATTCCCGCAATGAGGTGAATTATAGAGAATTCCACAGCAGTGTCAACTCCCTATAAATCTGTTTGATTAATTAATCAGCACGACGCCAAACTGTACCTTGACGAGTATCCTCAAGTACCACGCCTTGATCAAGTAAAGATTGACGAATCTCATCCGCACGTGCGAACTCTTTGGCTTTCTTGGCATCCTGACGCTGTTGAATCAAATCTTCAATTTGTTCAGGTGACAATCCTAGAGCTTCTTGACCAATGTCAGATTTGAGGAACTCATCTACATTTTGCTGTACTAGACCGAGAATATTGGTCAGGTGACGTAAAGTTGCGTAGTAGATCGCTGCCTGTTCCGCATTTTCTTCTTTCACGGTACGATTCAGCTCTTTATTGATTTCGAACAATACCGCAATCGCTTCAGGCGTATTGAAATCATCACGCATAGCGGCATTGAAACGCTCAACCAAAGCCTCATCCAGAGTTTCAATCAGATGATCACCATAAACCGCCTGATAGGTTTTAAACGAGTGATAGAAACGAGATAAGGTATTTTTTGCTTCTTTTAAAGCAACATCCGAGTAATTCACCGGGCTACGATAATGGGAAGAAACAATGAAATAACGCACCACTTCCGGATGGAATTTTTCAATCACGTCGCGAATAGTGAAGAAATTGCCTAAAGACTTCGACATTTTCTCGCCATCGACATTAATAAATCCGGCATGCATCCAGTAATTGACATACTGTTCGCCAGTAGATGCTTCAGATTGTGCAATTTCATTTTCATGATGCGGGAAGGTTAAATCAGCACCACCGCCATGAATATCGAAATGATTGCCTAGGCAGCAGGTCGACATTGCGGAACATTCGATGTGCCAGCCTGGACGGCCATTACCCCACGGTGATGCCCATGATGGCTCATTTTCCTTGGCATGTTTCCACAGTACAAAGTCAAACGGGTGTTTCTTTTCTACTTCGACATCGACACGTTCAGACGCACCCGCTTGCATATCTTCTAGTTTACGGCCAGATAGACGACCGTATTTGGCGAATTTCTCGACCTCAAAGTAGACATCGCCATTATTGGAAGGATAAGCCGTACCTTTGTCGACCAGGTTGCCGATCATTGCTTGCATTTGATCGATGTAATCTGTTGCTTTAGGTGCTGCATCAGGCGCAAGACAGCCCAGTTTGGCAAAGTCTTCATTCATCGCATCAATAAAGCGACCTGTTAATTCTGAGATACTTTCGCCATTTTCATTGGCACGTTTAATAATTTTGTCGTCAATATCCGTAATATTACGCACATATTTGACTTTCCAGCCTTGGCTACGCAGGAAACGGATAATATAGTCAAATGCAACCACTGTACGTGCATGTCCAATATGACAGTAGTCATAAACCGTCATACCACAGACATACAGATCAATTTGACCTTCAACACGAGGTACGAATTCTACTTTTTTGCGTTGCTCTGAGTTATATAGAACAAATGGTTGCATAGCTGTTCAAAAGACTTCAAATAAAAGGATGAATCATCTTAACCTAAGCATAATTATTCATAAAGATAAAAGCGTAAAAAGCCTCAGTTATTTAGGGGAGTTAGGCAACGAGAGTGATTTATAAAGAAGGGGTTCAGGAAGTGAAATAGCGAATATTGAGCTTACATTTTCAGAGGCAGTGTTTGCCAGTCTGATGGAATTATATTTGAATGAGTCTGGTCTGATTTGACCCAAACTTATTTTGGATAGCGTAAGCGTGTTTCTATAAAAATAAAAACAAGCGCATATAACCGCTTTAAAAATGGAGTGAATGTAGAGGCGGAGATACCAGATTGCGCAAGTTGAATACAATCTGAATATATTAAAAATCCGTCGAATCTTCTATATTTAGAAAGCTTACAATTGCATAGCTATGCTAAAATTGCGAAAATTATGCCCATCAAACCAGAGTTTTTTTCTGTCCTTAGCGTAGGTAAACAGGCTTTGAATCCACAAAAAACAGCGAATCAACTAGATTTCCAGAAAGTCGCACTTGAAACACTGCGCATCGAAGAAAATGCACTACAGATTTTAGCAACACAGATTGATGACCGTTTTAGCCGGGCATGTGAAATTATTCTACAGTGTACTGGCCGTCTGGTGATTACCGGAATGGGCAAGTCAGGTCATATTGGCCGTAAAATGGCGGCGACCTTTGCTTCGACCGGAACTCCCTCATTCTTTATGCATCCAGGTGAAGCCGGTCATGGTGACTTAGGGATGCTGGTGGCTGGTGATGTGCTGATTGCAATTTCAAACTCGGGCAAGAGTGATGAAATCATGATGCTGATGCCGCTGATCAAGCATCTGGAAATTCCGCTGATTACCATCAGTGGTGATGATCGTGGTCCAATGCCACAAAATGCTGATGTAGCTTTAACGCTGGGTAATATTCAGGAGGCTTGTCCACTGGGTTTAGCGCCGACATCGTCAACGACGGCAACATTGGCTTTGGGCGATGCTTTGGCGGTAGCTTTATTGGATGCTCGCGGCTTTACCTCGGATGATTTTGCACGCTCACATCCTGCAGGTGCGCTGGGTAAGCGTCTGTTATTGCATGTGAAGCATCTGATGCGTACTGGCGCAGATTTACCTAAAGTCTCGCCAGATACCGCCATGAATAAAGTATTGTACGAAATTTCCAACAAGCGCTTGGGCTTAACCACAGTCGTCGATGAAAATGATGTGTTGCTGGGGATTTTTACCGATGGTGACTTGCGTCGCTTGATTGATAAGCAGCAAGGTTTTGATGTCAATCTGGCTATTCAGGACGTGATGACCAAAAATCCGTTGACCATTTCTCAGGAAGCACGTGCAGTGGTGGCACTGGAACGTATGAATGAGCATAAAATTAATCAATTTGTAGTTGTTGATGATGCCAATAAAGTCATTGGTGTGATTAGTATGCATGACCTGATTCAGGCTGGGGTAAATTAATAAATGGCATCTTATGTATTATTAGAGCAGGCACGTCATATTGCAGCACTGGTGCTTGATGTAGATGGTATTTTAAGTGATGGCTTTGTAACGCTGACTAATACTGGCGATGAGATCAAATCCTTTGATATTCGTGACGGTCTGGGCATGAAACTGGTTCAGCAAGCAGGGATCAAGGTGATTATTATCACTGGACGTAAAAGCAATATCGTAGAAAAGCGTATGTCGGATCTGGGTGTTGATCTGGTCTATCAGGGCCGTGAAGACAAAGGTACAGCACTTCGTGAAGCCTGCGCACAGCTCAACATTGATCCTGAAGATTGCCTGTACATGGGCGATGACTGGCCTGATCTGTCTGCTTTTGCCATTGCCGGCATGAAAGTGACCGTGCCTAATGGTCATGTTGAAGTTCGCCGCCGTGCCGATCTGGTGACTCAGGCCCAAGGTGGACGTGGTGCGGTGCGTGAAATCTGCGATATGCTGTTAATGTCCAAAGGCATGTACCAAGAGTTACTTGAAAAATATACTCGTGCGCCTTATTAATAAGTCATATCTTTTGGATTAAGTACACCGCTTATGGATACTAAAGTTTTATATATTACGGCTGTGATTATTGCCGCAATAAGTGGTGGTTATTACTATTACAGCGGCAAGGGCAACAAGCTGCAGGCAGATTCTGCGCGCAGCATGACCTATTCCGCTCAAAATATTAACTTAACCCAGACGGATGAAACAGGCCAGGTGTCGGTTCGTGCCCAAGTGGACCGACTTGAGCAGAACCTGCAGCTAGAAACTTCAAAGCTGGAAAATCTGCGAGCATCGACTTATGACAATGGCAAAGTCGATGCAACTTTCTTTGCCAAAATGGCGCATGGTTATGATGACAATACAAAAGTTGTACTCTCTCAAGAAGTGTTCGCCACCAAAATCATGCAAAATGGGAAAATGCAGTTTCGTACTGAAGAACTGACCGCTTTTCCGAAAACACGTGAAATTGAAACAGACAAGACAGTGATTGTGGAATCTCCACAGGCTGAATTTGTCAGCCAGGGTCTTAAAGCCAATCTTAATGATGGTCAATACGAATTCTTTAATATTCGAGGAAAGTATGAACCAAACTCCTAAAGCCAAAATGATGCACACTTTCCTGAAGCGTATGACGCTGGCGACTGTGGTTGGACTCGGTTCAATCGCTGCTTTTGCACTGCCATCTGACCGTAACCAGCCAATCACCTTGCTGGCTGACCGGGCGACTTTCAATGAGCGGACGGGTGTGACGACGTATTCGGGCAATGTCATCATTGAACAGGGCACCATGAAGCTGCAAGCCAATTCGATTGTGGCCAATCTGAACAATAAGCGTCAGATCAGCCTGATTACGGCTACTGGCAGCCCGGCACAGTTCCAGCAAAAAGTGGATCCGGCCAAAGGTCTTGCCAAAGGTCAGGCGCAGAAAATTGTCTACAATGCTGAAACCGGGATTATTACCTTGTCAGGCAATGCCTTCCTGCAACAGGACGGTGCCAGTATTCGTGGTGCGACTTTAAAATACAGCATGAACAAAGGCGATATCGAAGCCACCGGAACACCAAACAAAACCGGTTCATCGTCTGGTCGTGTACAAATCGTGATTCCACCCTCTAGTTCAACATCCTTCCCGGGAGCGCGTGATTAATGGAGCAATCGCAGCAGGTTCAAACCTTAACCATTAAACATCTGGCGAAAAACTATAATAAACGCTGGGTAGTGAAAGATGTATCGTTCAGCATGGAAAGTGGCCAGATTGTTGGGTTACTGGGACCAAATGGTGCCGGTAAAACCACCAGTTTTTATATGGTGGTTGGTCTGGTGCGGATGGATAAGGGAGAAATCTATCTCGATGATCTGGATCTTTCCGACCTCGCAATGCATGAACGGGCACGTAAGGGGATTGGTTATTTGCCGCAGGAAGCTTCAATTTTCCGAAAACTGACGATTTCAGAAAATATTATGGCAATTCTGGAAACCCGTAAAGATATGACCAAGGCACAACGTCAGCAACGTCTGGCGGAGCTACTGGCAGACTTTAAAATCACCCATATCAAAGATTCCTTGGGTATGAGTGTATCCGGTGGGGAGCGACGTCGTGCCGAGATTGCGCGTGCACTTGCGGCTGATCCAAAATTTATGCTACTCGATGAACCTTTTGCCGGTGTCGATCCGATTTCGGTCGGAGATATTAAGGATATTATTACGACCTTGAAAGATCGCGGAATTGGGGTGCTGATTACCGATCATAACGTGCGTGAAACGCTGGCGATTTGTGAGCATGCTTATATTGTTAGTGAAGGTGCATTGCTTGCTGAAGGTACACCAGAAGAAATCCTGGCGAATGAGACCGTAAGAAAAGTTTATCTGGGTGATGATTTCACTGTTTAAATAATCCTGCTTTATATAAAAACCCTGCATCAGACGCCAGTTGTCGGATTCAGGGTTTTTTTTGATCAAATCAAAGTGAAAAAGATTTCTTTTAAAGTGATTTGACCTATTGTTATGCTAAAACAAGAAAACATTACATAATTATACGATTTAGGGCAGAACACTTTTAAAGAAATCAGGGGAAAACAGAATGAAAAAGAAGGAGATTAATTCTTCTTTTGCCTTTATCTGTGTCTTTGGGGCATGCAGAAAGCTCACCCCATTATTTTACCAATCTCAAGAATGGCTTGGGTCAGCTGATTGTACCCAAGCCGACACGGTCAGCGCATACCATTGATATTACCTCGCTCGGTCATTATTCATTAGATACATCAAAAGTAGCTGAGCTGCCGCAAATTACCCGGCCACAGTCAGGACAGCCAGCTTTCAGTCCTACGGTCACAGCTGGTATTCCACAAAAAATGAATTTGGTAGAAGCTGTACACCGGGCAGTGCAGCGACGTCCTGAAATCACACAGAGTATTTCGACATTATCTGCGCAGGCCGCGAATATCGATGTGGCGAGAGCGGGTTATTATCCGCAGGTGTCCGGTGGTATCGGGACAGGTGATCTCACTTCCGGTGAACGTGGACGACAAATTGTTTCTTTGAATGCCACCCAGATGCTGTATGACTTTGGCAAAATTAAAACCAATGTAAGTGTGGAAGAAGCGCGATTGGCAGAAGAACAGGCAAGGGTGCTGGTTAGTCTGGATCAGATCGCATTTGAAGTAGCAGATGCAATAGTGAATATCAAACGCTATCAGCAAATTACCCAGATTGCCCAGCAGCAGATTCAGGGCATTGGACGGATTGCAGAAATTGCCAATTTGCGTGCCCGCGCCGGAATCAGCAGTCAGGCCGACCCGATTCAGGCCCAGTCCAATCTGGAAGCAGCGCAATCGAATCTGATTGTTCAGCAGACCCAATTAAGACAATATCAACAACGCTTGCGTACCTTGCTAGGATTTGATGTATCCGCCATTGAATGGGATATTCCTGATCGTATTGTGGCACAGGCCGATCTTTATCAGGATCCGGAATTTACCCAGATTCCGAACATGATTTTGGCCCATGCCGGGGTCAATGTTGCCCGTTTGCAAAAAGATCAGGCGCGATTAAGTCCTTATCCGACTATTAGTGTTAAAGGCAGTCTGAGTCAGGCGATGAATGGACGGAATCCGAATAATAATGAAGATGATGGCTTCTATAATTCAGTCATGATTGAAGCCAGCAGTAATTTGTATCAGGGTGGTGCAACACGTTCACAGACCCGTGCCGCAAGCTATGCCGAAGAAGCTGCACGCGCACAGGTTAATACGGTCTATCTGGATGTGCTGGATCAGGTGCGCTTGATCCGCGAGCAGATTGAAAATAAACAAAAACAAATGGGGGTTTTATCCCAGCGCCGCGCAACCACGATACGCACCAAAGAGCTGTATCAAGAACAATATAAATTGGGTACCCGAACCGTGGTGGATTTGCTGAATGCAGAGCAAGCCATTCATAGTGCCGCGCAGGAAATTGAATCGGCACGCTATGATATTTATTCGGCGATCGTACAGTACATTCAGGTCACGGGCCGTACACGGGATATTTATGCGCTTAACAGTATTTCTATTCAGGGGTTTGAAGTTCAGCCATGAGTACTACAATAATAAATTATCAACCTTGGCTTCATGCAGTTTTAAATATTGCCAGGCATTACCGGATCGAACCTTCTGAGGAGCGGATTCGCCTGCAACTGGACTGGAATCAGCATCATGACATTGATGACATGCTCAAGATTGTCAGTCGTCAGATGGGTTTAAATCTCCGTAAAAATAAATTTGAGCGCAGCCTGCTGAATCCATGGCGTTTACCTTTAATGGTTGAATTCGATAGTGGTGATGTGGGCGTGATTGAACGCATCGATACACAGGGCAATGTCAGCATACAGCTCAGTGGTGATGAAGGTTTATCTCAAAGCTTTACAGTTGAGCCGTTAGAGGTTGGCATAAAGCATCTTTATGTGCTGCGTCCTGAATCTTCAGTTCCAGATGCGCGGGTGGATGAATATATCAAACCCTTTGAGAAAAACTGGTTCTGGTCGATTGTCCTGAATGACTGGAAGCGCTATATCGATGTGATGTTTGCGTCTTTAATTGCCAATATTCTGGCATTGGCCACGATAGTCTTCTCGATGAATGTCTATGACCGTGTCATTCCATCACAATCCATTCCGACGTTATGGGTGTTGGCAGGTGGTGTACTGATCGCTGCGATTTTTGAGTTTGTATTACGGGTATCCCGTATTTATCTTTCAGACATTATTGGTAAACGCGCGGATTTAAAAATTTCTGACCGGGTATTTGGTCATTCATTACGGATTAAAAACAGCGAACGTTCCAAATCGACAGGAACTTTTATTTCACAAATTCGCGAGCTGGAAGGCGTCCGCGAGCTGGTGACTTCAACCACAGTTACGGCCATTGCCGATCTGCCATTTTTCTTCCTGTTCTTAGGCATCTTCTGGGTGATCGGTGGCAATCTGTTCTGGGTCATGTTACTCGTTGTGCCCTTAATGATTCTTCCAGGGATTCTGGCGCAGAAAAAACTGGCACAGCTGGCCCAGTTGGGGATGCGTGAATCTGCCATCCGCAATGCCTTGCTGGTAGAAGCTGTACAAGGAATTGAAGACATCAAGCTGTTAAGAGCTGAAACGCGTTTCCAGAATCAGTGGAATCATATGAATGAAGTGTCAGCCGATGTCAGCATGCAGCAACGTAAAATTGTCGGCTTGATGACCGCCTGGACCCAAAAAATTCAGGGACTGACCTTTGCAATTGTAGTCTTGGTCGGGGCTTTTGCGGTGATGGAGGGTGACATGACCACAGGCGCACTGGTGGCCTGTTCGATTCTATCTTCACGCATGCTGGCACCAATTTCAAAAATTACGGGCGTACTGGGTCGCTTGCAGCAGGCCAAAGTAGCGAAATCCGGTCTGGATGAATTGATGAAAAAACCGGTGGATCAGCCGGACTATTCGCACCTGATTCATCGTCCGGCACTGGATGGGCATTATGAGCTCAACGGTGTGGTGTTTAAATATGGCGATGATGATCCGAAACCGAGTTTGATGATTCCCAAGCTGGAAATCAAGCCGGGGGAGAAAATCGCGATTCTGGGCCGTAATGGTGCAGGAAAATCGACCTTGTTACAGCTTTTGTCTGGGATGCAGACACCGTTACAGGGCAAGGTCAAGCTGGATGGTATTGATCTGACCCTGATTGATCCGTCAGATGTGCGGCGTGATATGAGTTTGCTAAATCAGAACTCGCAGTTATTTTATGGTTCAATTCGTGAAAACCTGACTTTGGGTGCACCTTTGGCCACCGATCAGCAAATTCTGGAAGCCTTACAAATTACCGGTGCACTGGGATTTGTACAGGAGAAAAAAGAAGGACTGGATCATATCATTTTAGAGGGTGGTGTCGGCTTTTCTGGTGGGCAGCGTCAAGCCTTGTTATTGGCACGGTTATTGATCCGTCAACCAAAAATTTTGCTACTGGATGAACCGACCGCTGCCATTGATGATGTGTCAGAAAAACAGTTGATTGATCATCTTAAAGGTTATTTAACCCATCGTACGATGATCGTTGCGACCCATCGCCGTGCGGTATTGGAACTGGTGGATCGTATTCTGGTGGTCAATGATGGCAAGATTGTGATGGATGGGCCACGGGATCAGATCCTGAATCAGTCGCAGGGTGGTAATAAGCGGGTTGTAGGAGCAAGTGCATGAGTGAACTACAGCAACTAAAACGTTCCAGCAAGGTCAGCTTTCAGGAACCGCCCTTACCGAAATCAAGTGTCATCATCTGGATTATCGGCATTGGCCTATTGGTATTGCTGAGCTGGGCCTGGTTATTCAAATTGGAAGAAGTGTCTACCGGTACCGGGAAAATAATTCCATCATCCAAAGAGCAGGTGATTCAGTCTCTGGATGGCGGTATTTTGACTAAACTTAATGTCAAAGAAGGTGAGATTGTCGAGCGTGGGCAAGTATTGGCCCAGCTTGATCCGACCCGCTTTGAATCCAACGTCGGTGAATCAGAATCCTTGCTGGTGTCATCACGTGCCACTTCAGCCCGTTTACGTGCGGAAGTCACCGGCGCACCGTTGGTCTTTCCTGAAGAAGTGTTGAAATACCCCAAATTGGTTAAAGAAGAAACGGCCCTGTATCAGTCGCGTCGAGCCAATTTGCAAGAATCTGTTGCAGGCCTGGAACAGGCTTTGTTACTGGTGCAGCAAGAACTGGAAATGACCGCTCCCTTGGTCGCCAAAGGGGCAGCCAGTGAAGTTGAAGTGTTGCGTCTAAAACGTGAAGCCAACGATTTGCGTAATCAAATGAATGATATCCGTAATCAATATTATGTAAATGCGCGGCAAGAGCTGTCCAAAGCCAATACCGATGTGGAAACTCAGCAACAGGTGGTACGTGGCAAGTCGGATACTTTGAGCCGAACTGTTTTTAAATCACCGGTTCGCGGTGTAGTCAAAGAGATTGATGTGATGACGCTGGGCGGCGTGATTCCACAAAATGGCAAGTTGATGACCATCGTGCCACTGGATGAAAAATTACTGGTTGAAGCACGAATCTCGCCGCGTGATATTGCCTTTATTCGCCCTGATCAGGAAGCATTGGTTAAAATTACAGCTTATGATTATTCGATCTATGGTGGGTTGAATGGTAAAGTTGCGATGATTTCACCGGATACCTTGCGTGATGAAGTCAAGCAGGATCAATTTTATTATCGGGTGTATATCCGTACCGATAGCGACAAGCTCAGCAATAATGCCGGGCAGGAGTTCAATATTACTCCAGGGATGGTGGCCACCGTGGATATTCGTACTGGTTCAAAAACCGTGATGGATTATCTGATCAAGCCATTTAATAAAGCCAAAGAAGCCTTGCGTGAACGGTAATATTTGCCAAGCAATTGAGTAAAACAATCGATTAAAATCAGGCCTCTCCGTGGAGAGGCTTTTTATTTGTCTGTGCAAAGCGGGTATACTGCAGCAGTGAGAGTTTAAAGCCTGAAGTTATGCCATTTACCATTGCCAGCCTGGTCAGTTTTGAGGAAGACATCAAAAAAAGCCGCTTTCAGGCCTTTGCCACCCCTGTTGAGAATGAGCAGGACGTCAAAGATTTTCTGGAAACTTATCGTGATCCAAGCACCACGCATCAATGCTGGGCCTGGAAAATTGGCCATCAGGTACGCTTTAATGATGATGGTGAACCTTCAGGCACAGCGGGACGCCCGATTCTGGCGACTATTGAAGGCAATGAGCTGACCAATGTGCTGGTATTGGTCAATCGCTGGTATGGCGGGATCAAGCTGGGAACAGGGGGCTTGGTACGGGCCTATGGCGGTTGTGCTGGGCAATGTTTGTTGTTGGCAGAAAAAATTGAACTGATTGAAAAGAAGAAGGTGCAATTTTCCTGTCAATTCAATGAATGGGCCATCTTTCAATATGAATTGAATCAGCAGCAAATCGATTATCAGGAAGAATATACAGCCGAAGGGGTGCAGATCAGCGCCTTATTTCAGTTACATCAAATTCAACCTTTTGCCTTAAAAATTCAAGATGTGACCCGCGGCCGTGAACAGCTCAAAATCATAGAAGAAGCGACAGATGACTGACGTAGATCCATTACTGAAATATCGTGAGCAGCATAAACATCGCCTGAATTACATGCCTTGGCTGTACTGGTCTTTAAAGCCAAAAAATCGCGGTTGGGCAGAAGCGTGGCAAAAGGACTATCAGGCTTACTTGATGGAAATGGAAACCGTCGAGATTGGTGAAAACTGTTTTATTTCACCTCTTGCACATATTTTCGCGGAGCCGGGACGCAAAATCATTATTGGTGATAATAGCTTTATTGCTGCAGATTGCACCTTACATGGCCCCCTAGAGATCGGTAATGAAGTGGCGATCAATCATCACTGTATTCTGGATGGTGGCCGGGTGGGGATTAAACTGCATGATCAGGTGCGCATCGCCGCTTATTGTCATCTTTATGCCTTTGATCATGGCATGGATTTGGAGCAGCCGATTTATCAGCAGCCAGTACGTTCGCAAGGCATCGAGATTGGTCGGGATGTGTGGCTCGGTGCGCATGTCGGTATCAAGGACGGAATTAAAATCGCAGATCAGGCCGTGGTGGGAATGAACAGTATGGTGACCAAGGATGTCGAGAAGCGTGCGATTGTCGCCGGTAATCCGGCCCAATTCATTCGCTATCGTGAATAAGCTTTTGGAAGTCAATTGCTTGATACAACAGCCTGACTCAGCAGATGGTTCGATATATTGATCTATATTTGTTCACATAAAAGTTAACATATTTCAAGTCAAGCCTTACAGATTTCGCTGCACATTTTTGAATGCTTATGCTAAGTTAAAAATAACTAAGAAATTTTTATCATAAATAGAAGAGAGGCTAAACATGAAACGTGTCATCGCCTGCATCGACTCATCGCCATGTATAAACGCGCTGGCAGACGCGGCGGCATGGATTGCCAAACAGACTGGCCGTGAACTGGTCCTGTTACAGGTTTTGGATTATTACCCGGCCAGTTATCATCTGGGGGAAATCAGCGGAGTGATTGGCTTTGAAAGTAATGCCATGTTACTGAAAGAACTGGCTGAGCTTGAACAAAAACAAAGTGAAATCGCGCTGGATTATAGCAATAACCTGCTGCAACACATTTCGGAGCGGATTCTGGCAGAACACGGCATTCAAACCACCCATATTCAGGAAAAGGGTGATTTTCTGGAGCAAAGCTTCCAGATCCTGCAGCCTGATGATATCGCGGTGATTGGATTGCTTGGTGAACGCTCGGCTGAAAAAAACAAACCGATCGGTACCAATGTGGAAAATTTTATTCGTGGGGCCAATTGTACCGTGATGACTGTCGGAGAACAGTTTAAGCCGCCGACACGATTTATTTTCGCCTATGAATATTCACCGACCTGTATCAAGATGATGAAACGGATTGCGGAAAGTGATCTGCTGCGCTTATTGCAATGCCATTTGTTATATATCGGTGATCATGCTGAGATTCTGAATGAGCCTTTGCAATATTTAAATCAGGCTGGTTTAGATGTGGTGCCACAATACCGCTATGGCGATGTCGCAGAAAATATTTTGACCTATCAGCAGGAACTCGGAATTCAGCTGATCGTGTTGGGTGCATTTAGTCACAGTAAAATTCACCAGTTCTTTTTGGGCAGTATTGCGACCACGATTTTCCGGAATTCAAAAGTGCCTTTACTGGTTGCGAAGTGAGAATTGCATATAATAGCCAAGCGCGAAGTCTAATCGTAAATTGTTACAGCTTGATTTAAAAATGACCAGAGTTATCCTCATATATTGTGGATAACTCTGTGGTTAATATTTATAAGTTAATGTTATTTATGGTAAATATGTCATTGGGTGATTTTTGTTCTTCTTGTTTTATTTCACAATCGCGAGTGCAAAACCATCATGTCCTTTGCTGCCAACCGTTTGTAAAGCAGTGCATGACAAAATACGTGGATGATTTTGAAGCGCTTTAAACATGTCACGAATGCCTTCAATACTTGGTTTATTATTGTCCGGGTTAATGATTTCGCCAGCACGAATCACATTGTCCAGAAAAATAAGTGTACCTGAGTGCGACAGGTTTAAACTGAGTTCCAGATATTCCGGATAACTCTGTTTGTCTGCATCAATAAAGATGAAATCGAAAGCTTCCGTATCTTCAGGCAGGGCTTTAAGCACATCTGCTGCACGGCCGCATTTCAGTTCGACGGTCTGTTTAAGCTGCGCGCGATCAATATTTTCCTGACCCATCGCTGCATGGGTATCACGTCCTTCAATGGTCAGGATATAGCCATCATCCGGCAAAGCACGTGCCAGCCACATGGTGCTATATGCTGCAAATGTGCCGAGTTCCAGTATACGTTTACACTGGTTCATCTGGATTAGCATCTGCAACAACATGCCTTGGTTCGGTGCTACAGCCAGATGATCAGGAAAACCGTGCGCTGCGGTATTCTCAAGAGTTTGATTCAGAATAGGGTCTTCAGGAATTAAATGTGAATCAATGTAGTGATCAATGTCTGTCCACATTTGTTGCATAGTCTTAGCACCTTGATTGCGATGCGTGCATTTTAAACTTTTCGCGGCAGAGCGCAATTTATTGTTCTATAGGTGCTGATTTTTTAGGCTCTAAAAAGTCCTGATTGAACTTTGTAGAGCGGTTGTCATGACTTAGTAATTACACATCGAGGAATTACGGCCTAAACTCGGTCCCCAAGTACGATAACCTTGGGTATCGATGTGGATTTGACCTGAAGCATACATGCCAAGTCCCATATTCAGACTTTGACCATGCTGTACCCAGAACTGACACAATTTGAACTTGGTATTTTCAATATAGCTATAATCTTGTGCCTGCGGATATTCAGGCCCAATCCGGAAATCGATGGCAGAGTTGTACAGATGGCGTGAAGAGTTGGCACCACCGGCACACTGGTTTAAAGGCAGGTCACGATAGACTGACGTGACTTCAAAATCAGTCAGTACATTGGCTGCAACCAGATATTTAAAGACTTTTAAAGTTGGGATCTGATTGGCCCATAATTCACGGCTTGGAATCATGTATTGGGAACGGCCACACTTGGCCCAATCACGTGCAGTACGCATCAATTCGAAACTCGGAATGATATTGCCAACCCCATGACGTTCCAGAAAAACCTCATATTCACGCACGCGTGACAAATTATCCAGTGCCGATACCCAGTGGGTATACACATAAGGCACAGTTTTTGGGTGGGCTTTACGATCGTATTGAACACGTTCTTGTGGAATGTAAATCCGTTTTCCAGCAGGTGTGGTGGCCTGTCCAGGTTGTTTTGTGGTCGTGGTACAGCCCACAAAAACAAGAGGAATTATACAAAGACTCAATAATCCCTTTAACAAGTTCTTCATTTATAGAAATCAGATATTTACAAAATAGCGCTATTTTAGACTAAATATAGGGAGAAATTTGGAGAATATTGCAATGAAATGTGTGCGTTGAGTATAAAAAAGATCAGCATTTGCTGATCTTTTAAAGTTTAAACTAATTACTTTTCAAGGTATTGTAATTTGTCTGCTTTGCCATTCCATTCTTCACGGTCTGCTGGCTGGTCACCAATTTGTGTGATATTTGGCCATTTTTGTGACAGGTCAGCATTCAGTTCAATAAAGACTTCCTGACCTTCTGGTAATTCGTCTTCAGAGAAAATTGCATTTGCCGGGCATTCAGGTTCGCATAACGCACAGTCGATACATTCGTCCGGGTTAATCACAAGGAAGTTAGGACCTTCATAGAAACAGTCTACAGGGCAAACTTCAACACAGTCTTGATATTTACATTTAATACAATTTTCAGTGACAACGAAGGTCATGGCGACAGCTACCTAAAAAATATGGTTCTAATTACGAATGCGGTATTTTAGGCAAAAACAGGGGGAACTAACAATTCCTTTTATTGATATTTGTTATATATAGGGCTGTTAGATTTGAAAAAAGGTCGCATACCGATGAATTACAGCATTCATCGGTATGTTCAGGACATCGACCCTATGCCAGATGAGGTCTAGGACCGAGAATTAACTTGGCTGTTTGATCAGGTCTTTGAGCGCATATAACTGCTGCAAGGCTTCACGCGGAGTTAAACTATCTACATCAATATCTTCGAGTAAGTCCAGTGCAGGCGATTCTTTTTCAATTTCGATGATACGTTCTATAGGCTCCATAACTTCAGGCATTGCAAACAGATCATGCTGCGGGCTCAGTGGCTTGGCCTGATGCTGTTTTTCCAGAATCTTTAAGCGGTTTTGCGCTTCTTTAATCACCGCAGCCGGAATGCCTGCCAATTTCGCGACTTGCAAGCCATGACTTTGACTGGCCGGGCCATGTTGCACCTTATGCAATAAAATCAGATTACCATTCAGCTCTTTGGCCGTGACATGGTAGTTATTAATGCCACTTTCCTTATCCAGTTCAGTCAGTTCGAAATAATGGGTAGCAAATAGACATAAACATTGAATGCGTTTGGTCAGATCCAGCACACAGGCCCAAGCCAAAGACAAGCCATCATAGGTACTGGTTCCACGGCCAACTTCATCCATCAGTACCAAAGAATGACTGGTGGCATGATGCAGGATTTGCGAGGTTTCGGTCATTTCCACCATAAAAGTCGATTTGCCTGTCGATAAATCATCGGCAGAGCCAATACGGGTGAAGACACGATCTACAGGGCCTAGGGTTGCAGCTTGCGCTGGAACATAAGCGCCACAATAAGCCAAGAGTACGATCAATGCAGTCTGGCGCATAAAGGTGGATTTACCACCCATGTTGGGGCCGGTAATGATGGCCATCCGATGGGAAAAATCCAGTCGCATATCGTTCGGAGTAAAGGCCGATTTACTGAGGGCTTCTACCACCGGATGCCGACCAGCAGTGATACTTACACCAACTTCAGGACTGAATTTTGGACGCGACCAGTTGCGTAAACGCGCCTGATGGGCAAAATTCGCAATCAGATCAATCTGGGCTATGGCGCTGCTCATCATCTGTAAATTGCCGATATCCTGACGCAGTTCATCCAGCAGCATTTCAAACAGCATTTTCTCACGGGCCAAAGCACGCGATTCGCTAGATAAGACTTTGTCTTCAAATGCTTTCAGTTCAGGGGTGATGTAGCGTTCGGCATTTTTCAGGGTTTGCCGGCGAATATAATGCTCGGGTGCTTGTTCGGCCTGTGCGCGGGTCAGTTCAATATAATAGCCACTGACGCGGTTGTAGCCAATTTTCAGTCCCGGAATTCCGCTTTGTTCACGCTCTTTAATTTCCAGATCAATCAGGAACTGGCTGGCATGATCACGAATCTGACGTAGTTCATCGAGTTCACTGTCAAAACCTTCGGCAATGACATTACCATCACGAAGCAGGACGGGCGGGTTTTCCACAATGGCGGACATCAGACGTTGATGCAGACCATGGAAGTCGCCTAGCTCTTCATTGAGTTGTACTAAAAGTTTGGACTGTTGCTGACTGACAATCGGTTGCAGGGCATGGCGTAAAAATGGAATTTGCGCACAGGCCTGACGCAGTTGTACCAGATCACGTGGACGGGCACTGCCAAGCGCAATACGGCTCAGCACGCGTTCAATATCGCTAATTTCTTTTAGTACCAAACGTACAGGTACTTCGTGGAAACCTTGCAGCAGGGCTTGAATGGCATCCAGGCGCTCATCCAGCAAGGCGGTATCGCGTAAAGGTTGCATCAGGGTGCGACTGAGCAAGCGCCCCCCCATAGCAGTCTGACAGTCATTGATCAGTTGAAATAAGGATGTCCCATGTTCAAATAAAGGCTCAATCAGTTCAAGATTACGGCGTGTCACCGGATCCAAAGCAATAAAATCTGAACTTTGTTCTAGCTGAATCGTGCGGATATGCGGTAACGCAGTTTTCTGGGTTTCTTTTGCATAGTGAATCAGTGCCGCAGCCGCTGCTTTAGCCAAAGGTAAATGATCAATTCCGAAACCTGAAAGCGTGCTGACAGCAAACTGGTCGCATAAGGTTTTTTGCGCATTGTTCAGGTTGAAGTCGACATCGGGACGTTTGGTGACCGAGATATCCAGTTGCTGTTTGAGTTGTTCGGTCAATGTTGGATCAGTGATACTTTCATCCAGCAGAATTTCGCTTGGCATCAAACGCGCCAGTTCAATCATGAGCTGGTTAAGATCATAATCCTGCTGCTGGACTTTAAATAGGCCGGCGCTGAGATCAAGAAGTGCAATGCCGATCTGATTCTGCTGAATACATAAAGCCACCAGATTCGAGCTCTGATGTGCACCGAGCATGGCATCATCGGTCAGGGTGCCCGGCGTAATAATCCGAACTACACCACGCTCAACCGGTCCTTTCCCAGTAACCTCGCCGATCTGCTCGCAGATCACCACGGTTTCGCCTTTTTTGACCAGACGTGCCAGATAACCTTCGGCTGCATGATAAGGCACGCCCGCCATAGGAATCGGCTGACCATTGGCTTTACCGCGATGGGTCAGGGTAATGCCTAAAATCTTGGCTGCCTTGTGTGCATCTTCAAAGAACAGTTCATAAAAATCACCCATACGATAAAACATCAATGAATGCGGATGCTGCATTTTCACTGACATGTATTGCTGCATCATGGGCGTTAAGGTAGAAAGATCAGCCATAATTTCTGAACTGGTCATTAAAAATAAATCCTTTCAACAAGAGATAAATGCAAATACTGCTCAATAGGCTATGCAGGAAAATTTAAAGCACATTTTCAATCAGGCCAATCCAACATGGTTGAGCACAGGAGATCGAAAATGTGAAATGAATCTGCTGATTCAATTCAGCTTTAAAGCTGTATTGCAGCAAGTCTATCAAATTTAATTTTTAGAAAGAAATGAAATTCCAGATGAATCTTTAAGTCAGCGCTCAGATCTGTCGCTATGGCTTCTTATTCAGCATTATTTGCAATTTTAAAAAATAAACCACCGGATGCGAACATGCGGTGGCAAGTCTCAATCAAGACGATAGTTTATTCCGGATCATAAAGACCAAGATCGGTCAGATGTAATCTGAGAATCCGGCGTAATTCCAGTACGGCTTCAGGCGTTTCCTGAATCGAGTGGCCACCCTTAATGACTTTGCTAGATACAGCACCATTTAGGTAAGCACTCTCATATGAAACGATATCATCGCTCATGAGCTTGGTGTCTTGCGTATCTACGGTATTGCCGATAATCGAGTGAAATTTGATATCTTTAGAAGGCTGAATATCCTGGGTCAACGCCGTGAATTTTGAATTTTCACTCAGATCGCTTGGGCCATTTTGAATCAGGTCATGCCCCAGTTCTTTGACAAACTCGTTTAACCCGATCTGGCCTTGCAGGGTATCGGCAAAGGCACCCAAAAATGCACCCGGTATACGGATAATTTTACGGGCCAGTTTGGTATGCCAGCGGTCGGCATATTCTGTCCCACGATGCGGAGTTGCTAAGAAAATGGCCCGGGTGAAATTTGGAATAGGCTGCATTTGCAGGCGTGCTTTAAAGAGCGGGTTATCCTTAAACTGTGCAATGCGGGTATTTTGTACCAGCTTGAATGCATCTTGAGTAATATCGGCCTGACTGACCATTAAACGGGCAATCACGCCTCCCATACTATGTCCGACCAGTACCGCATCTTTTTTGGCTGGTGCATTGTTCGCAACCCGGGCAAAGCCTTGCTGAACCAGGGCATTAATTTGAAAACGGCTTTCCAGAATCGGCATATTGGTAGAATAAAATACCTGCCAGACCTGGAAATTTTCCCTTAATACCGGATCACCCATAATGTCGTTGGTCAGACGAATCCAGGCTTCAGGACTACTGGCCAAGCCATGAATCAATACCAGCACTTTCTTGTCCGGATTATAAGGTTCCAGCATGTACAGATGCGGCATGCTCAGACTGTCTTCGCGATTAATCAGGGTCAGATAGGCTAAACGCCCCAGATTGTTCTCGGCCAGCCATAAGCCGTAAGGTGCAGAAAAGTTGGCGGCCAGCGCATATTCTTTCGAAGCCACTTTGATCTTTTCATGCTTATAAGGATCATAGAGTTTCAGGTGAAACTCCGAAGTAGATAAAATCTGTTCGGTCGAATTCGCTGATTTAGGCACAGCGGTAATGGTGGTCGCCAGATAGCGGGCTGAATGAATGTTTGGATTTTTACCATTTGGATAGTTGTGCTTGAGCGGATCGACAATATATTTTTTATCCTGCTCGGTTTGCTGTGCTTCAGGTAAGACCACTAAAAATTCTGAACCAAAACCATCACGGCGGGTGATGGAACGTAGGCCGGAAAAGTTCATGTTATAGGTAGACATCAGCTGTTCAATGGTCTGGTTTTTCAGCTGCGGAAAATTTTCCAGATCAATGGTGTATACACTGTCACCGACCTGAATGCGCTGGCCGGACTGTTTGGCTTCATAACGTTCAGCATAGCGTTGAATCAGATGAGCAATTGCCAGGTTATAAAAGTCACGAATCTGAACCTGGCGGTTATCAAAAATACGCTCTTGCGGCGCACGCTCGGTTTTAAATAGATAGGCATAGCTATAACGAATGCTTTTATCCAGCATCGTGAGCTGCTGATCCAGACATTTCTGGATATTCTGTTTGTGTTGTTGCTGTTTTCCCGGTGACCGGGTTTTGTTTAAGACACCGGTGTTGCATTCGGCAGACTTGGCATTTTGTAAGGAGTTGGCGAGATATAATTCACTTGCTGTAGAAAGCAATTGTTCATCTAAAATCTGGGGAATACTTTTCAGATCTTCCACACATTCTTCGGGCTGATCAATACAGATCTGGGCTTCACGACCTGTCATGGACAACACATTCAGACTGGCTTCACTGAGCTTGTCGCGGGTCAAGATGCTGTCACGCTCATTGTTCAGCGTGACATTAATGGCCTGTTCCTTAACACTTACCACCTGACAGCCGCTGAGTACGCTGGTGATGAGTAAAGTGCACAGCATTAATCTTTTATTTATTTTTTCGTGCATAAAACTTTTCACTGAATTCAAGTTATAAAGCGGGATAATGTTTTGTATTTTACTAATTTTTTCCCATAAAAATAGACCGCCGTAGCAGTCTATTTGTAATCAAATTGAAGCGAATCTTGATTATGGGGTCACCGGTGCTGTTGCTGGGTCTGTAGCCGGAGCGGGTGTTGATGTTTGCAAAATTTGCCAAACATTCCAGCGACCATTTTTCTCAATTTCCTGAATCAGACGGTCTGCTACTTCAGCTTCTTGCGGATATTTCACCTTATAGTTCGCCAAGGTTTGAGTGGCATTTTTTTTCTGTTCTAATGCAATATAATTATTGGCTGCAGAAAGATAAGCCTCCTGAACGCCAGCTTTCATGGCTTTGTCCAGATAAGCGATGGCTTCACGTTGACCACCGCCTTCAGACAGACCAAAACCAAACCAGAAGTTGACTTCAGGATCATCCGGGTTAATTTTGAGAATACGCTGGGCATAGGTCAGGGAATTGGTGGTATAAACTGAACCCAGATCCAGGTTACGTGCCATCACGCTGGCTTTAAAAGCACGCATCAACACATCAAAAGAGGCATTTGGACGGGCCGCTAAAGTATCCAGTTGTCGGGTGACTTCACGCAATTTGGCTTCAAAACCACGGCGTTCCTGACGATCGCTGAAACGTGGTGGATAATGACGTGCCTTACCTTCGACCATTTGCAGGAAATCGTCAATTTCGGTGATATCGATTTCATTTGAATTGGCAAGTGCTGCATAACGCATTGCACGGGTATTGCTATCTACCACTGGAATAATCAGTTTATTCACATCCAGGGTCAATTGCTTGGATGGATCATTAGGATCCGTCACCACCATCTTGGTTACAGGCTGCGCTGCAGCTTTTTTCAAATGCACTTCAAATTCAGGTGGTTCATTATAATTGAATGGATTTAAAGCATAAAATGGTGGGCTCAGTTCAGGCTCTACAAAAACCACTTGATCTACAGGTTTCTCAGCAGATTTCTGAGGAGTGGTTGAACACGCAGTAATTGTGAATGCTAAGCAAGCAAGTGCCAAGGGCTTAAAGGTCATAATAGTCATCCATTCTGTTATTTTTAAAACATCTATTCAAAAATTGCATGATCGTCAGTCTATGAAAAGTATAACGATCATGCAAGTAAACCCGTGTTACAGAGTGAAGTGTGATATTCAGGCTTTGGATTGGCTGGTTTGCGCTTCACATTCACGGCGCGCTTCTTCCAGAATCTCCAACTCTTTTTTACTCAAAGGCTGGCCATCCTGTTGCTGCTTGTTAAAGGTCGGATCTAACAAAGAAAGACGATTGCACAAGTTGTTCATGCGTTTTTCATTTTGCTGAATGCGATCCAGCAGAATCCGCATGCCTTCCAAAATCGGATCGGACTGGTCTTCAGTTGCGGCATAGGGCTGGAAACCGATACTTTCTGCATAGTCACGACGACGCGCTTCAGCATCATCTTTGGGTTTGTCTTTGGTGATAAAACGTGCCGGGTTGCCCACAGCTGTGGCGTTCTCAGGAACCGCTTTGGTGACGACCGCATTAGAACCGACTTTGGCATTTTTACCCACGGTAAATGGCCCTAGAATCTTGGCACCAGCACCGACTACTACGCCATCTTCTAGCGTTGGATGACGTTTACCTTTATTCCAGGTCGTTCCACCCAAAGTCACGCCGTGATAAAGCGTCACGTCATCGCCAATTTCAGCAGTTTCGCCAATTACGACACCCATACCGTGATCGATAAAGAAACGGCGGCCAATTTTTGCACCCGGATGGATTTCAATGCCTGTGGCAAAGCGGCTAAACGAAGACAACGCACGCGCAGTTCCTTTACAGTCTTTGTTCCATAGCTCATGTGCCATGCGATGCATGATCAGCGCATGAATGCCAGGGTAAGTGGTTAAGACTTCTAAGGTATTGCGTGCTGCAGGATCGCGCGCAAAGACAGCTTGTATATCTTCTTTGAGCTGTTTTAGCATTAGATTTGATCCTCGTCCTGTGATGATGTGTGTGAAGATTTTTTCCAGGTACCGTTATTCAATGCCTGAACACGGCTGAAAATACCACGAAGTAAGTGATATTCCATACGATCTAATTGTATACGTCCGAAGAGACGACGCAAGCGTAAAGGCAATAATCTTGGATTTTTTGGATCCATAAATTCAATTTCTGCCAGCATTTTTTCCAAGTGCGGGTAGAACTGTTCCATCTGGGCATGGTTGACCAAAGGTTCATCCCATTCCATTTCAATGCCATCAATGACTTGCATGGTCGCTTTAGCATCACGTGGCTGTTCAATTTGACTCATCGTCGCCATGCGCATTTCATAGCAGATCACCTGAATCGCCTGAGCCACATTCAATACGCCATAGTCAGTATTTACAGGAATAGTCAGATGATAATTGGCCATCGCCAGTTCTTCATTGGTCAGACCACGGTCTTCACGGCCAAATAGAATCGCGACTTCCTGCTGATCTTGTACCACGGCGGTCATGGCTTTTTCAGCGGCAGGGCGCACATCTAACAGCGGCCAGGGAATGGTACGGCTGCGTGCGCTAGTACCGAATACAATCTGACAGTCTTTAATGGCATCTTCAAGTGTTTCTACAATCTCGATCTGCTCGATCAGGTCAGTTGCACCCGCGGCCAGCGCATCAATATCCGGATGTGGATAGGTTTTCGGTGCCACCAGAACCAGCTTGGACAAGCCCATGGTTTTCATGGCACGTAGGGCACTGCCGATATTGGCAGGTAAAGTGGTATTGACCATGACAATACGCACATGGGAGAGATGTGCTGAAACAGCAGCATTGTCAATTTGACTCATGAGGATTCCAATTTTAAGGTGTTTTAAAGATCAGGATTTATGAATATTGCGGCTGGGATTCAGCCTGATACAGTTCCAGTGCATCATCCATGCTCATGCCCACAGGCGGCGGAGGAATATCCACCGGCTTGGCCTGTTCATAGGACACGGCTTTGGCAGCTTTGGACTTGACCTGATACTCAATATGCAAGGCTTCTTTACCAAAATAGTCACGCAATTTGGCTAAGAGCTCATCCAGTGGGGCGACTTTCCAGTTGAGACCCAGATGCAGTTCAGTCGTGGCATACGGATAGTCCAGATACAGAATCACCGGAATATGTGCGGACATATCAACATTGCAATAAGGAGTCAGAATCTGCTGCAAGTCACGGCTCAAGCTCTTGCTGAAATGCTCGGCTGTGAGGGTAATCTTGATGCTATTGGCACGTTTCTGGCGAATTTCATTCAGGCTGAATGCTTTGGTGAGGCGTCCCATCGGACGGTCAAAGCCTTCACGCTCATAGATTTCGCCTTCAATCACCACCACTTTATCGAGCTGGATAATCTCTTTAAAGCGGTTGAAGCGTTCGTGATTGGCTGAAATTTCAATCCGTGCCGTACCATCATCCAGTGTCATCATCATCCGGTTCGGGAAATTGGCAATATCCACCACCAGTCCTGCAAACACGGTGGTCACACCACGGCGTGTTGGCGTCAGCTCATTGATCTCACTAGGCACAAAGGCTTTCAGTTCATTGCGATACACATCAATCGGGTGACCGGTTAAATACAGACCAAGTGTATCTTTTTCACCTTTCAGACGAACTTCATCTGCCCATGGTTTGACTGGCTTAGATGGCTTGCGCTGAACTTCTTCCACTTCGCCAAACAGGTCCATGATGCCGGTTTCACGATTGGAACGTGCCTGTTCCGCAGCTTGAACCGCTTCAGGCAGTTGCGCCATCAGGTCGGCGCGGTCAATTCCTAAGCAATCCAGTGCACCTGAACGAATCAGTGCTTCCAGAGTACGCTTATTGATTTTTTTCAGATCAATACGGTGACAGAAATCAAACAAGTCACGGAATGGACCTTCTTGCGCACGCGAGTCAATCACCGACTGCATCGCCGCTTCACCGACGCCTTTGATCGCACCCAGACCATAGACAATGGTTTGCTCATCAATGGCATGGAATTGATACAGCGACATATTCACTGACGGCGGCAAAACTTCCAGATTATTCTTGCGACAGTCATCAATCAGGAATACCACGTTGTCGGTGTTCTGCATCTCCGAGGTCAATACCGCAGACAGGAATTCTGCCGGATAATGTGCTTTCAGCCATGCGGTCTGGTAGGCAACCAAAGCATAGGCAGCCGCATGCGATTTGTTAAAACCATAGCCGGCAAACTTTTCCATATAGTCGAAGATATGGTTGGCCGTGGCTTCATCAATGTCTTTTTTCGATGCACCTTCAATAAAGATCTGGCGCTGTTTGACCATTTCTTCCGGTTTTTTCTTACCCATGGCACGACGTAACAAGTCCGCGCCACCAAGGGTATAGCCGGCACAATACTGTGCAGCCTGCATTACCTGTTCCTGATAGACCATAATCCCGTAGGTGGGTTCTAGTACGCCTTCAAGCAAGGGATGCAGATATTCAAAATCGCCACCATGCATCCGGTGAATAAAGTCAGGAATCAGATCCATCGGACCTGGACGGTATAGTGACACGAAGGCAATAATTTCTTCAAACTTGCTCGGGCGTGCCTCTTTCAGCATCTTCTTCATGCCCACGGATTCAAACTGGAATACCGCAGTAGTGTTGGCATTGGCGAAGACCAAATACGCGTCTTTATCTTCAAGCGGGATATAAGCAATATCTAAAGGTTTATCCGCTTTGATGCGTTTATTGATATTTTTAACCGCATCTTCAATCACCGTCAGGTTACGCAAACCCAAGAAGTCAAACTTCACCAGACCTGCAGATTCGACATCGTCTTTATCGAACTGTGCCACGCGTCCGGTACCATCGGCATCACACATGACCGCAGAGAAATCGGTAATTTTGGTTGGCGAGATCACTACACCACCGGCGTGTTTACCGGTGTTTCGGGTAATACCTTCCAGTTTCAGTGCCATTTCCCAGATTTCGGCTGCATCGTCATGGTCTGGATTGGATGGATTGGTGACGATATCTTTAAGCTGGGGTTCAGCTTCTAGTGACTCAAGCAGGCTTAGACCTAAAGGCTTGGTCGGAATCATTTTCGAGATACGATCCGCCAAGCCATAAGATTTACCCAAAACGCGGGCAACATCACGAATCGCACCTTTGGCCGCCATAGTGCCGAATGTTGCAATTTGGGAGACCGCATCACGGCCATAGGTACGTGCTACATAGTCAATCACGCGGTCACGGCCTGCGATACAGAAATCGACGTCGAAGTCGGGCATCGAAACACGTTCCGGGTTCAGGAAACGTTCGAACAGCAGTTCATAACGCAGCGGGTCAAGATCGGTAATTTTTAAGCTATAGGCGACCAGTGAACCTGCACCCGAACCACGGCCCGGACCGACCGGAACGCCGTTACTTTTCGACCACTGAATGAAGTCCATCACGATCAGGAAGTAGCCCGGGAATCCCATCGAGTTAATGATGTTAATCTCGTATTCGATACGCTCATCATAAGGCTTGCGGATTTCTGGCCAGTCTTCATCACGTTGTTCAGGCGGATACAGGAAATTCAGGCGTTCTTCCAGACCTTCTTTGGACAAGTGTGCAAAGAAGGTATCAATGGTATGACCTTCAGGAATCGGATAATCAGGCAGGAAGTATTTGCCCAGTTGCAGCGTCACATTACAGCGTTTGGCAATGTGATAGGTGTTCTCAATCGCAGATGGAATATCCGAGAACAGCGCCGTCATTTCTTCAGCAGATTTGAAATATTGTTCAGGTGAATAGGTTTTAGGGCGGCGGTTGTCACCAAGCACATAACCATCTGCAATACATACCCGTGCTTCATGCGCTTCATAATCTTCACGGGTCATGAAATGCACATCATTATGTGCGACCACACCGATATTGTATTTTTTTGCCAGCTTAACGGCTTCCAGAATAAAGTTATCTTCATCCGGACGATTGGTACGGGTCAGGGCAAGATAAACACGATTACCAAATTTTTCGACCCATTCTTCTAGCAGCGGTTCCGCTTTTTGCGGATTTGAACTCATCAGCATTTTGCCGACATCGGAATGCATGCCGAGCAGGGCAATCATGTCCTCAGGCTGATTTAAAATCCATTGTTTTTGAACGCAGGGAATATCCAGTTGCTGGCCACTGATAAAGCCTTCAGATACTAATTCAGTCAAATTACGCCAGCCGGTATTGGTCATGGCCAATAAGGTCATGCGATGTTCGGCATCATTCAGGCGAATTTCAGAACCCAGAATCGGCTTGATGCCTTTGCTCAGACATTTGCCATAGAACTTGACGGCAGCATGCAGGTTAGAAAGATCCGTGAGCGCAAGGGCAGGCATCTGTTCTTCTTCGGCAGCTTTGACCAAGTCAGGTATCCGTACGATGGATTCAGTAATCGAAAATTCTGTATGAATACCAAGATGAACAAAGTGCATAGATGAGTCCCTGCTAAAACCATTGAATAGTTTAACATGGGATTTATTGTTTCAGTTTGAAATTGAGGGGAAATGGCTAACTTTTAGGTCAAGTTTGAATTTGATTTTTTAAGCTGATTATTTAGTTAGTTGTTAGAAGATATTTTCTTTTACTTTTGACGGGACAAAAGTAACAAAACCCCTTTGTTGATCTGATGGCACTTCCATGTGCCACAAATCAACGGGCGACTTCCTGTCGCCGTGGCACGTATCAAATAGTTGCAGGACTTTACTTTGAAATAATGAGAAAGGGATCGTAAGTATTAAAAACAATAGAACCCTCTTTTTAGAGGGCTTTATTCATACATAAAAACTAGCTTAACGAAGTCGGGATAACCAGTCACCGAGGCTTTGTACAATCTGCACTAGAATCAGTAATACAATCACCGTCATGATGACTACAGAGGTATCAAAACGCTGATAACCATAAGAAATTGCTAAGTCACCAATACCACCCGCACCGACTGCACCGGCCATTGCCGTTGCACCAATCAAACTGATGGTAGCAGTAGTCAAGTTTAGAATCAGTGAGCTACGCGCTTCCGGCAGAATAAACTTAAAGATAATTTGCATTGGCGTCGCGCCCATGGCTTGGGCAGACTCGATAATACCTTCATTCACTTCCAGCAAAGATGTTTCAATCAGGCGACCAATGTATGGGCCGACATAAATGGTCAATGGAACAATCGCTGCCCATGTACCAATCGATGTGCCGACAATTAACTTGGTCAGTGGAATGACTGCAATCAGCAAGATAATAAACGGCAATGAACGTAGCGCATTCACAATCGGATTGAGACCGTGATAAATCACACGATTCGGCAGAATCCCATTCGGACGTGTCACCAGTAGGGTAATCGCCTGAATGAAGCCCCAGATACAGCCAAACAGCATCGCGAAGAACACCATATGAAAGGTTTCTTGCAATGCTGTCACGAACTGATCTATCGACAGGGAGCTTTTCCAGAACGGTGCCGTGATCGTTGTTAGCCACTGTACAATCAAATCTCTCATGCCTGTACTCCCGCCTGATCGACTTGCACGCCGTGTTGTTCAAGGAATTTTATTGCTACCTGAATTTCTTGTGCATCACCCAGTAGCTGAATAAACATCTGGCCAATCACCGTGCCATTAATCTCGGTCATGTTGGCAAACAGGATATTTAAACTGATATCAAACTGTTTAATCACCGCTTGAATCACGGTTTCCTGAGCCGAACTGCCGAGGAATTTCAGGCAATAAATACTGTTGTGATTCTGGTTTTCCAGATTATTTAGAATATTGACCGGTAAATGTTGCTGAAGTACAGTCTGAATAAAATTCTTGGTCGTCGGGTGCTGCGGCTGGCTAAAAATTTGTAAGGTACTGCCGGTTTCAATCACATCACCTTTTTCCATCACAGCGACATAATCACATACGGTTTCAATTACATCCATTTCATGGGTAACCATAACAATGGTGATGCCTTGTTCTTCGTTAATTTTTTTAAGTAGCTGTAGAACAGATTTAGTCGTTTGTGGATCAAGTGCAGAAGTCGCTTCATCACAGAGTAAAATTTTTGGATGATTGGCAAGGGCACGGGCAATACCAACACGCTGCTTTTGACCGCCAGACAATTCATCTGGAAAAGCATGACGTTTATGTTTCAGGTCAATAAAGTCTAATAATTCTTCGAGGCGCTTTTCCCGTTCTGCCTTGCTCCAGCCTAGGAGTTTCATGGGCATTTCGATATTGGCTGCCACGGTTTTGGTTTGCATTAAATTGAAATGCTGGAAAATCATGCCGATGCTGGCACGTTCTTGACGCAATGCTTTGGCATCCAGTGCGGTAAAATCTGTTCCGTTAATGATAATCCGGCCTGAGCTTGGGCGCTCAAGCAGGTTGATCAGACGGATGAGGGTGCTTTTACCGGCACCACTATAACCGATGATGCCAAAAATACTGCCGGTTGGAATCTGAAGATTAATCTGATTCAAGGCATGCAAGGTTTGACCCTTAAGCTCATACTGTTTTGAAATATCTTTAAATTCAATCATAGTGTCAAAAACTGCATCACGGATAAAAAAACAGGCAAGAAATCGTCCTTGCCTGTTCTAAAAGTCTATTATAGTACTATTTTGATTCAGTTAAATACGTCACAGGTTTGTTTACCGCAACTTTCGTACCACCAAAATGTTCATCAACATATGCTTTTACTGCTGGCGTATGATACAACGCACCCACTTTTTGCAGGACTGGATCGTTTTGACGGTCTGCTGCAACAGCTAATACGTTGACATTCATTTTTGTGCTTTGATCGATTGGCTCATAGTAAATCGCATCTTTCAATACGTTTAAACCACCTTCCATTGCCAGGGTATTGCCCAGCACAATCGCATCAACTTCATCTTTTACACGTACTGCAGTCGCCATTTGAATTGGCTTAATCACGATTTGTTTTGCATTTTCGGTCACATCAGAAGTTGTACCTTTGACATTGTCAAAACCAGCTTTTAATTTAACTAGGCCTGCTGATTGTAAAAGTAATAATGCACGTGATTCGTTTGCGCCGTCGTTAGGAATAGCAATGGTTGCACCAGTTTTAAACTCGTTTAAAGATTTCACTTTGCTTGAGTAAATACCCATTGGCTCTAAATAAGTGGTAGATAGAGGTACAATTTTGGCTGTGTTGGCATCGTTGTAAGCCACCATATAGGCATAAGACTGGAATGCATTCACATCAATTTCTTTGTTGGCTACTGCCGTGTTCATTGACACATAGTCAGTAAAATTTTTCACATCAAGTTTGATACCGGCTGCTTTGGTTTCAGGCAGGGTCGCGATATAACGCCATACGTCTGCATCTGAACCGGTCGAAGCCATAGTTACAGTTTGAAGACCATTTGCATCTTTAGTTTGCGCTGCATCAGTGGCAGGCGCTTCCTGTTTACCACACCCAGTTAAAGTCAATACAGAGGCACTCAAGATAACGCCAAGTAACTTTTTCATGAAATTGTCCTAATTCTATTCTTGCCTAGAGTATAAGCATTTTTAAATCGTGTTAAATAAGAGTTTTATTACGATCTAAGTAGGTGGCTTGATCATTGCTAAGGAGGGCTTGAGATCGGAAGATGCAAGCGTGCAGCAACAGTCCTGATGAACTTGATCAAGTCAGAGGCAGCCCAAATCTGATGTACTTGATCTATTTTGGAGAGAGAAAATAGATATTTTATAAGTACATGGTAAGGTTTGGGTGTTCTGAAGTTGCGAATATCATAACAATAAATCTATATTCGATATACTGGATAGAAAAGCCTTGCTTATCTCTTTAGTCGAATATAAAAAAGATCTTTTAAAGAAAATATTAATTAAAACAATATATTATTTATATTAAAATATGGCTTTAATAGATATGTCTAAATACTGATCTTTATAAGATTTTGTAAGATAGAAATATAAAAAATGCATATAGATAAATTAAAGAAAATATCTGATTTTTGGCAAATTAAGAAAATTCTATCATTAACGAGATAAATCTTTCCTTTATATTAACTAAGCTTAGTATCTGATCTTGGTCTTCTCAGGTCATGATACTACAAGCTTGTTTTAACAGAAGGGAATATACAGATAATCTGAACGCTGTTTTTCATAGAGTACGTGTCTACACAAGATATGATCGGCAGGTACAAGTGGATGATCAAACTCTCCCACTTTTTCTAAGCCAATATTTTGCATGACACGTTCTGATGGTGTGTTGATGCAGGCAGTAAAAGAAATGACTTTCTCGAGTCGTAGAGTTCTAAAGGCATATTTCAGTACCGCTTTGGCCCCTTCAGTGGCATAGCCTTGATTCCAGTATTGTGGTAGCAAGCGCCAGCCAATTTCAGGGGCATCAGCAATTTTAAGCTCAGGTGGATGCACGTGTAAGCCAATAGCTCCGATAAATTCGCCTGTGGTTTTCAATTCTACGGCAAAGGCTCCCCAACCGCGTTTTTCGATATCTGTGCGGATACGTTCAAGAAAAGCAGTTGCCTCAGTCGCATCGAGATTTTTAGGGAAGTAGCGCATGACCTCGTCATCTGCACACATTTGGATAAATGGAGCTATGTCAGAGTCTTGACATTGGCGTAGGATGAGGCGAGGGGTGGTAATTGAAGCTGATGACATATACTTAGACCAAGATATAAGATGTTATCTATTAATCATTAAAATTTAATATAACATGGATGAAATTATGTTGGATGATCAACAGATTCAGAATCAAGAAACGCAAGTTTGTAGTAATCCTGCTTGGATGGTTCATCTAAAACCTTTTTCAGCAATCATTAGTGAACAACAACCTAGGATTAATTTTTCATTAGATCAGATCAATAACAATGATTATGAGGAAATGCAACTATCAAAAGTAATCGGAATTCTTTCTTTAGAAAGTGATGATAGTTTAGGTGCTTTAATTAGTTATGACGGAGCAATTGCAATCCCTCAAAGCGAAAATTTTCCAACACGCATTGATGGTATTACTAAATTAAATGAGATTTTGTGTTGCCTGTTATTAGGTGGGATCCATGCAGAGGTCTTGCATCCTCATGAGTTAGATGTAGGTACATTAGATCTCTTGCGAAAGTAAAAAATTGTTTATACTAGCCCCATGAAATATGAAAATTTAACTCGATTTAATGATGGGGAATTTAAACGACTCGTTGGAGTTCCTCGTCCATTATTCTTAAAAATGGTATCGGTGTTACAACACGCTGAACTTGCCAAGAAAAAATCTGGAAGGCCGCATTCTTTGTGTTTAGAGGATCAATTATTGTTAACTCTAAACTACTTACGCTGTTATAGGACTCAAATTGAATTATCCGCTGACTATAATCTTGCTGAAAGTAATGTGAATCGTACTATTCATAAAGTTGAAAATGCTCTGATTCAATCACGGATTTTTGCATTACCCAAAAGGAATCAAAAGTTTAGTGAAGGTGATTATGTGATCGTTGATGTCACTGAGTCACAGATTGAGCGTCCCAAAAAAACAAAGAAAATTCTATAGCGGTAAAAAGAAGAAACATACGCTAAAAACACAGGTCATTTTTAACCCAAGACTAAAGCAAATTGTAAGTATACAGGTCGAAAGTGGCAGAAAACATGATCTGACGATTGCGCGTAAGTATTTTAAGGAGATGATCATTTATCCTTGTATTATGGCAGATTTAGCCTATAAAGGATTTCATCAGATTAAGAGTAAGTTACTCATTCCAATCAAGAAACCTAAGAATTTATCATTACCCAAAATAGCAAAACAGATCAACCAAGAAATCAGTCGGCGTAGGATCACAATTGAACAATCAACGGCAAACTTAAATATTTTCGGATATTAACAGAACGGTATAGAAATAGACGGAAACGATTTGGTCTAAGAATGAATTTAATTGTTGGAATGGTGAATTGGATGCTCTTGAATTAACTTTCGCAAGAGATCTATTATATGAAAAGCGAAGTTTATTTTCTAATTTGCCATCGCTTCATAATCAATTAAGGTGCAATTGGGCATCTATATCTGAACGATATCTACCGTTGATGCATCCTAGAGTTTTACATTTTAATGATCTAAGACTCGCTTATAATGCTGGGCAGGAAATAATTAAGTCAATTCCATCTTTTACACCATTCTTTCTATTAAATGGTTATACATCTTTAATTAATCAAAACAATAATGATGCGCTTAATAATTTGTGGATTGTAGTTGAGCAAATTACAGAAATTTTATGGAAGAAAATTTATATTAAATGTAAGGATAGCTATCCAAGACAAGTAAGATGTTTACATACAACATGGGAAGAAGCTAAGTTTTTAAAAAATATAGCAACTAAGCATAAACTTTTAAGGTTAGCCAAAATTATCTCAAGACAAAATTATAAGATATTAGAGAGTGCTCGAAAATCTCGAAATTAAACTAGTGCATAGTGGAAGACGTCCAGAATATGAAGTAATTTTTGAATTGTGGGGAATATTATCCGAGTTGCTTGAGCTAGCTACTTGTAGAAGAAATATAGGTCTTAGAAAAATAAAAGTCGGGAAAGAATTAAACTGGAATAATCCACAAGATACTAATTTTGATGAATGGAAAGAATTAGTAGCTCAAATGAAATAAAAATTACTAATTAAAAACCCCGCACTTAGCGGGGTTTTTACTTAACCAAAATTTAGATTAAGCATTTTCACGCGCAATCGCACGGTAACCAATATCTTTACGGTATTGAACGCCGTCGAATGTCACTTTTTTGCAAAGTTCTAAAGCTTTTGCTTGTGCTTCACCAATGGTATTACCCAGTGCAGTCACGCAAAGTACACGACCACCAGCAGTCACGATCTCACCATTTTCATTGGCTTTAGTACCTGCATGGAACACTTTCGCATCTGCCATTTCAGTGTCTAAATCTGAAATCACATCACCATTGCTAGACGTTTCAGGGTAGCCACGTGACGCAAGTACGATACCGACAGTCTTGCGCTCATCCCATTCAGCTTCCGCAGGTAAGTTACCAGCAATACCAGCTTCAACCAAATCAACTAAAGATGATTTTAAACGCATCATGATTGGTTGAGTTTCAGGGTCACCAAAACGGCAGTTAAACTCGATCACTTTAGGTTGACCTTGTTCATCAATCATCAAGCCTGCGTATAAGAAACCTGTGTAAACATGACCATCTGCTTTCATGCCGTCAACAGTCGGACGCATCACTTCTTTCATGGTTTTTTCAAATACGTCAGCCGTCACAACAGGAGCAGGAGAGTAAGCACCCATACCGCCAGTGTTCGGACCTTGGTCGCCTTCAAAAATACGTTTATGGTCTTGAGAAGTTGCCATCGGCAAGATGTTGTCGCCATCAATCATACAAATGAAAGATGCTTCTTCACCCGCAAGGAATTCTTCGATCACAACGCGAGAACCTGCATCGCCAAACTTGTTACCTGCAAGCATGTCATCAATTGCTGCAAATGCTTCTTGATTGGTCATGGCAACGATTACGCCTTTACCTGCAGCAAGACCATCGGCTTTGATCACGATTGGCGCGCCATTTTTCTCTACAAATGCTTTAGCGGCATCTACTTCAGTAAACACGTCATAGAAAGCAGTTGGAATGTTGTGACGTTTTAAGAAGTGCTTGGCAAAAGCTTTAGAGCCTTCAAGCTGTGCAGCAAACTGCGTTGGACCCCAAATTTTTACACCAGCTGCACGGCAAGCATCAACCACACCATTCACAAGTGGTGCTTCAGGGCCGACAATGACAAGTTCAACTGCATTGCTTTTTGCAAAGTCGATAATCGCAGCATTGTCTAAAATATTTAAGGCAACATTTTCGCATTTATTTTCTGTTGCAGTACCTGCATTACCCGGTGCTACAAATACTTTTGCGACTTTATCATCTTGCGCGATTTTCCATGCAAGTGCATGTTCACGACCACCATTACCCAAAACTAAAATATTCATTAAAAAAAATCCTTCTGAAATAGAATCCCCCTAAATCCCCCTTTGATAAAAGGGGGACTCCCTTCGCTCTACTATGATATAGAAAACCCTCCTTTATTAAGGAGGGCTAGGGAGGATTTAAAATTAATTAGTGACGGAAGTGACGCATACCAGTGAACACCATTGCAATACCAGCTTCGTCAGCCGCAGCAATCGTTTCTTCATCACGCATAGAACCACCCGGTTGGATAATGCATTTGATACCCGCTTTCGCAGCGTTATCAATACCATCACGGAATGGGAAGAATGCGTCAGATGCCATTACCGCACCTTCAACCACCAAGCCAGCATGTTCAGCTTTGATTGCAGCAATACGAGCTGAGTTTACACGGCTCATTTGGCCAGCGCCGACACCAATGGTTTGACGGTTTTTAGCATACACAATCGCGTTAGATTTTACGTATTTCGCTACTTTCCAAGCGAAGATCATGTCATCGATTTCTTGTTCAGTCGGCGCACGTTTGGTGACTACTTTAAGATCATCTTTAGTGATCATGCCCAAGTCTTGATCTTGAACTAACAAACCACCGTTTACGCGTTTGTAGTCAAGTTGCGATTGACGCGCATCGATTGCTGGAAGTTCGCCACATACAAGTACGCGTACGTTTTTCTTCGCGCCTGTTACTTCAAGAACGCCTTCAGCAACGCTCGGTGCAATGATCACTTCAACGAATTGACGATCTACAATCGCTTGTGCAGTTGCAACGTCTAATTCACGGTTGAATGCAATGATGCCACCGAAAGCAGATTCAGGATCTGTTGCATACGCAAGATCATAAGCTGCTTGAATACCGTCTAGAGAAACTGCAACGCCACATGGGTTCGCGTGTTTAACGATCACACAAGCAGGCTTCGCAAATGATTTCACACATTCAAGTGCTGCATCAGTATCTGCGATGTTGTTATAAGAGAGTTCTTTACCTTGAAGCTGTTTCGCTGTTGAAACAGAAGCTTCAGTCGCTGTGTCTTCTACATAGAATGCAGCAGCTTGATGCGGGTTCTCACCATAACGAAGGTCTTGAACTTTGTTCAATTGAGTATTGAAAGTACGTGCAAATTTGTCTGCCTGACCTTCTTCTTTACCTACGCGAGCGCCTAAGTAAGATGCGATCATGCCGTCATATTGAGCAGTATGTTCAAATGCTTTTACTGCTAGGTCAAAACGAGTTGCATGAGATAAAGCACCCTCAGCTTTAAGCTCGGCAACGACAGTTGCATAGTCAGAAGCATTTACGATGATACCTACAGATGCATGGTTTTTTGCTGCAGCACGAACCATGGTAGGACCACCGATGTCGATGTTTTCGATAGCATCAGCAAGTGAACAGTTTGGTTTGGCTACCGTTGCAGCAAATGGATAAAGGTTTACAACGACTAAATCAATAGCATCAATGTTGTGTTCAGCCATCACAGCTTCGTCTAGACCACGACGAGCCAGGATACCCCCATGAATTTTTGGATGTAGTGTTTTTACACGGCCGTCCATCATCTCTGGAAAACCTGTATGCTCCGAAACTTCAACTACAGCCACATTATTGTCTTTCAACAATTTGTAGGTACCACCTGTAGATAAAATTTCTACCCCTAGAGCAGCAAGTTCTTGTGCAAATTCAACAATACCAGTCTTGTCAGACACAGAGATTAAAGCGCGTTTAATAGTCATGATCTTCGTCACAGTTTTCAAGGAACAGAATAAAACAAAATCAGCAATTTACAGGTTAAAAAAAATGCCTGCGGAAGCCGCAAGCATTTTATCATTTATTCACTCATTAAACCGTGAGCTTTTAACTTTTTACGTAAAGTACCACGGTTGAGTCCGAGGATCTCGGCAGCACGTGTTTGGTTACCACGTGTATATTCTAGAACTACAGATAGAAGAGGTTTCTCCATTTCTGCTAGCACCATGTCGTATACCTGAGATGGTTGCTCGCCCTGCAGTTGTGCAAAATAGTGGCGAACTGCGCGATCTACGTGGATACGTAAAGCAACATCAGATTGTGCAGTAAAAATAGGAGATTTGCTATTCATGCGAATTAATCCGAAAAACAAATATCACTTGGGTAAAGTGATATATAAAAGTGGTCTAGAAATTGAAATGAACTCCATTTTAGATCCTAAAACGGAAGTTCTAAAACTTAGTCATTACATTGAGCCTGTAGCTTGACACATCTCTGCGATTTGGTCGAAAAATAAGCGTAACAATAGTTAAAGTTTTGTTACTGACCAAAATCAAAACAAAAAAATCTGCACGATACGCAATAAATTTTATAGCGCATTAGGCAAGACTGTATTTGTTGTGAAAAAGTCGCGAGGAGTTGCAGCACATAGCTTTCGTGGCGCGTATCATACCATTGTCTAAGCAAAAGTGAGCAAGAAAACTGCATTTTTTTTAACTTTTTTTAATTTTTTAATGCTTTCTCAGTAGATTAGGGGCGAATTATTTCTAAAGTATAGCGATCAAAGCTTTTGCGATCGACTGGAAGCTTAAATTTGAATTTAAACGGGCTGTTTTTCGGAATGCGCTGAATATTGACTAAACTTTCAATCAAGTACTCTTCGGAGGACAGGTTATAAGTTGCAATCACTTCACCGCGATGTTCCAGATTGATTCTTAGAATTGGTAAAGCCAGACTACGCTCATGAAAATTAATCAGCTCACCGCTAAACTCAGCTTCATTATTACCGGTTGCCTTGATTTTGACTTTATTAACCTGAATTAGTGTGTAGTATTTTTCCAGATTGGAACAATTAAACACTTCACAAGCACTGTTAAAGGCCAGACTCATGACGTGACTGTTTTTGATGTATTGCGGATTGAACCAGAAAAATTGAAACAGCAGCAGGCTGAACAGCGACAGATTAAGTAAACTCCAGCCTATATAGTACATTGGCCCACGTTTGGTTTGTTTTTCTGCCTGATCTTCCCAATTCATGCTCGGCAGGACTGAAATCGGCTCGGTACTGAAATAATTCAGGTTATTTAAATAGGTTTCCAGGTCAATATTGGAATGTTCAACTTTTTGATCAAAAATCTGTAGCAGGCTATGACGATGGTGCTGCTGATCCGTGTGATAAACACCTGAGTTATTTTGAGCATTAGTTTTGCTGAATTCGCTGGAGTTTGATTGAGCGTGAGACATTGAGGCAGTGACCGAATTCCGGGTTTCGGTCACCAAATGCGATAAGGCATTAAATGAGGTGGTACATTTAGGACAGCAAACCATTCCCTGCGCAACGGTGAGTTGAGCAACTGTGACCTTATAGGTGGTGGAACAGGTAGGGCAATGGGTTCTTTTGTCACTCATGGATTATTTATAGGCTCATTCGTTCTTATGGCGTTTACCCGAGATACGGCACCAGTGCTCATCTCGTTTTTCTACCTCTAATATATCAAAATAATTTGAGTAAATGCTAGTAACATCAGCAACTTGCTCTTCAATAACACCCGCAAGTGCGAACTGTCCCTCAGATTTGATTAAAGTTGCGAACTCGGGAGCCAGCATCATCAGTGGTGCTGCCAGAATATTGGCAACAAATACGTCAGCTTTGGTATTGCCGAGCTCATCTCTAAATTCTTCTGGCAGTCCGACATAAAGTTTGTCCAGTACGCCATTCAGTTCAGCGTTTTGCTGAGTCGCCAGTACAGCTTGTGGGTCGATATCAGTAGCATATGCTTTTTTCGCACCTAATAGCAGTGCAGCTACCGCGAGAATACCTGAGCCACAGCCATAATCGATGACAATTTTATCTTTCACATCAATCTTGCCGAGCCATTGTAAGCACAGGAAAGTTGAAGCGTGGTTGCCTGTTCCGAAAGCCAGACCTGGATCAAGCTTGATGTTTACCGCATCGGCATCAGGTGCTTCCATCCATTCGGGTACGATCCAGTATTTATCAGCAATCTGAATGGGCTCATAGGCATCCATCCAGGTGCGTTCCCAAGCCTGATCTTCAATCAGTTCATGACGGATCGGAGCATCTGGCATTTGTGCACGAATAAAGGTTTCTAGTGCGGTAACATCAATTTCTTCGCCTTCTTCCTGCGCATAAATACCGGTCACAATCACTTTATTCCAGAGTGGTGTTTCACCTGGAAGTGGTTCCAGCAAATCCTGGTTTTCAGCATCATCCAAAGTCACACTCACTGCGCCTAGCGAGCTGAGTAATGTCTCAGTAAAATCAACCTGAGCCTGTTCAACCGTAATATGAATTTGTAACCACTTCACAGAAATAACCTTTATACATTTTTCAAAAAGCTATTGTAACGGAAGTTCAGACTCAACGCTGCTATCTTCTTGATCCATTCCCAAAATAAAAAGGATGCCTGAGGCATCCTTTGAACAGTTCCAGAGCTTATCTAATCCAGATTCGTTAAAGGTGTTTGCGCCGGGAGTGGTGCAAGCCGGTTCAACAGACTGCCAAAAATTGCAGCAAAGATATACATAAAGATAGAATAAACCGCGGCTGGCATCGCCACAGCAGCACTGCCAATCACGGTCAGGGCAATGGTCATGGCGAGGGTGCTGTTATGAATGCCAATTTCAAATGCACTGGCACGGGCTTGAGCGCTATTAATATTCAGTAGTCGCGGAATCAGATAACCAATACTCAGGCTCAGGATGCAGAACAAGGCAGTCGCCAGACCCACCTGGGTCAAGTATTCACCGATATTGCTGCGCTCTTTGATGAGTGTGGCAATAATAATCAGCACCAAAAAGCCAATCGAAAAAATCCGCAGCGGCCGATTCAGTTTTGCGGTCACGCCTGGTGCATAGCGCCGAATCAACATGCCAATTCCCACCGGAATCAGGATGATCGCAAAGACTTGCAGAATCTTGCCGAATTGCAGGCCAACTTGCTGGCTATCCTGCATAAAATGCATGATCGAAAAATTAATAATTAAAGGTAAGGTAATCGCTGCGATGACTGAGTTGATAGCAGTCAAAGTGATATTGAGGGCTAAGTCACCTTTAAACAGATAGCTAAACAGGTTGGCTGTTGCACCCCCGGGCGAAGCCGCCAGGAGCATCAACCCGACTGAGAGTAATGGGGTTAAAGCGAATAGCTTGCAGAGTAAAAAGGCAATGCCAACCAGAATAACCAGTTGGCAGAACAATGCTATAAATACGGCTTTGGGGTGACGAGTGACACGGCTAAAGTCCCGAGGCGTCAGTTCAAGGCCCAGTCCCATCATGATGATTGCAAGTGCCAGCGGCAGTAATATCGTTATAAGGCCAGAATCCATCTGTATGCTCCTTGTCGAAAATTGTTTTAATACTTCTGATTTTCTTTGGAAAAGCATACAGCCTTATAGCAGAATCAGCCAAATAAATTACAAATCTGATAAACGCCCTTTGTTGCTATACACCACTTGCTGGCGGCTAATTAGCACACCGAAAATAGTGGCGAAACTGTACATGAAAATTGTATAAATGCCTGCAGGAATAGCCATCGTGACATTATTTAAGACCGATATCGCAATCGTCAGCGCAATGGCAGTGTTATGAATGCCAATTTCAAAGGTACAGGCGCGTGCCATTTTCTCTGGAATACCCATGAGTAAAGGAATGCAATAGCCAATAAACAGGCTGGAAAAACATAAAATCGCAGTTACTGCACCAATATTGGCAAAGTATTCGACCAAATTCGAACGTTCTCTGAAAATGGCGAATATCAATAGGATGGTTAGAAAACCGATAGAGAGTAAGCGCATGGGCCTGCTGACAGTAATTGACAGGTTTGGAAATTTGGCCCGAAGCAGCATACCCATGATCACGGGAATCAAGGTAATTAAAAACACCTGCACAATCTTTTCAGCTGGAAAAGTCACGTTTGAGTCATGACTCATAAAGTAGTGTAAGGATAGATTGATAATAAAGGGTAGGGTAAAAATAGAAATGATGGTATTAATGGCGGTTAGAGTAATATTCAGTGCCACATCACCTTTATATATGTAGCTAAACAGGTTCGCGGTTGGGCCGCCAGGTGAGGCGGCTAGCAACATCAGACCTACAGCAAGCAAAGCGGGCAAGTCCAAAATCAGACAAATAAAAAAAGCAATACTGGGTAATAGGACTAACTGCGCAAATAAAGTAATAAAAATGACTTTAGGATAGCGACTTAAGCGCAGGAAATCTTTGATGGTGAGTTCTAGCCCCAGCCCCATCATCATGATTGCCAATGTAATTGGCAAAAAAACGCTAAAAAACCCCGAATCCATGAATTTGCCTTTTTATTATACATTTATAGATATATTTTGAGTTTAGCCTAGATGAATAAATAAGCAATAAAAAACGGGCAAAATGCAGTCACTTTGCCCGTCAAAACTTTTACTTGAAATCTAAACTATTTAGATATATATCGGCTACATACCTGGCTGGCCTTGCATTGGTGAGTCAGGCTGTGCTGGCTGGTTCATCTGATGCTGCATTGGTTGGCTTTGCATCGGTGGCTGCATTGGCTGACTTTGCATCTGAGATTGTCCCTGAGGGCGTGGTGGCATAAAGCCTAATGCACATTTACCTTTGACTTCGGCACCATTAATGGTGGCAGTGGTTGCACCACTGTTGCCGCTACAAGTACTCATGAGTTCGGCTTCATCGCCTTTGATTGAAGCGTTTTTGGATGAAGCGAAAAACTGCGGTTCACAGGTACCATTCCAGATAATGCCGCGATAGGCAAAACTGACTTGTGCACCTTGGGATTTGCCTTTACAAACCTGTTGGTACTTTTGTGCATTATAAATGGTTTCGACCTTATCATTCGCTGATGCAGCAAATGGCGCAAAACATAAACCACATAGAACGGTTGAGAGGAAAATATTCTTATTCATCTTTTATACCTTTGTTTGTAATGTAACCAATATATAGATTAAAAAATGCGCGAGATTAAACAATGCAAATCGAGTAAATTTCTCAGCTTATATGTTTAATTTATATAGTTCCTCTGCAAAGTTAAATTACAGTGCTTTATTGTTATGCGAGTTAAGTGCGATTTATCTCAGGATAAATTCAACTGAATTTGTCTACTTTAGAGTGAAATTTGCTATAATGCTCAGCTATTCTTTTTTATCTCTCAATTACCACTATGCATTATCCTAAAGTATACGATGTCATTGTTATCGGTGGCGGTCACGCCGGTACGGAAGCGGCTCTGGCTGCAGCGCGTATGGGTCGACAGACTTTACTCTTAACTCATAACATTGAGACTTTAGGGCAGATGAGCTGTAACCCGGCTATCGGTGGTATTGGTAAATCGCATTTGGTGCGTGAAATTGATGCCTTGGGCGGTGCGATGGCACTGGCTGCCGATAAAGGCGGTATTCAATTCCGTATTTTGAACTCGCGTAAAGGTGCTGCAGTACGTGCAACACGTGCGCAGGCGGACCGTGTACGTTATAAAGCGGCTATTCGGGAAACATTAGAAAACCAAGCAAACCTTGATATTTTTCAGCAAGCCGCAGATGACCTGATTGTTGAAGGCGATACCGTTAAAGGTGTGGTTACCCAAATGGGTATCCGTTTTGATGCGAAAACTGTGGTGCTGACAGCAGGTACATTCTTAGGTGGTGTCATCCACGTTGGTCTGGAGAAATCTAGCGGTGGTCGTGCTGGTGATCCGCCATCTATTTCACTTGCACATCGTTTGCGTGAATTAAACTTGCCAGTAGGTCGTTTAAAAACAGGTACACCACCACGTATTGACGCGCGTTCAGTGGATTTCTCTGTGATGACACCACAGCCGGGTGATTTCCCATCTCCGACCATGTCATTCATGGGGGATGTGTCTATGCATCCTGAGCAGGTAAATTGCTATATCACGCATACCAATGAACGCACGCATGAAATCATTCGTGGCGGTTTAGACCGTTCACCGATGTACACGGGTGTGATCGAAGGTGTTGGACCACGTTATTGCCCATCGATTGAAGATAAGATTCACCGTTTTGCCGATAAAGATTCTCACCAAGTCTTCTTGGAGCCTGAAGGCTTGGATACACATGAGCTTTATCCAAATGGTATTTCGACTTCTTTACCGTTCGACGTTCAGTTTGAACTGGTTCGCTCGATCCGTGGTATGGAAAATGCGCACATTCTTCGTCCGGGCTATGCCATTGAATACGATTATTTCAACCCACAAGCGTTGAAATTTACCCTTGAAACCAAAGCAATTAATAACTTGTATTTCGCCGGTCAAATCAACGGCACAACCGGTTATGAAGAAGCGGGTGCGCAGGGTTTGCTTGCAGGCTTGAACGCTGCACGCCGTGCTTGGGATCAGGAGCAATGGACGCCAAAACGTGATGAAGCATACATGGGTGTTCTGGTCGATGACCTGATCACATTAGGTACCAAAGAACCATACCGTATGTTCACCTCACGTGCCGAATACCGTTTGATGCTGCGTGAAGATAACGCAGATCAGCGTTTAACAGCCATTGGTCGTGAAATGGGTCTGGTGGATGACGCGCGTTGGGCAGTGTACTGTGAGAAAATGGAAGCAGTGGAAAAAGAAACAGGCCGTTTGCAACACTTGTGGGCCGCACCAAATAACCCAATGGGTAAGAAATTCGTTGAGATGACCGGTGCAGACCTGTCTAAAGAATGTTCGGCGATTGATTTGTTGAAACGTCCAAACATTTCATTTGCTCAAATTGCAGAGTTAACCAATTCTGAAGTATCACCATTTGTCGGTGAGCAAATTGAAATTGCAGTGAAATATGCGGGTTATATTAATCGTCAGCATGAAGACGTCGCACAAATGAAACGTCTTGAAGAAACCCGTATTCCTGCGGATTTCGATTATGACATCGTGTCAGGTCTGTCCCGTGAAATTACCCTGAAACTGAAAGATGTTCGTCCTGAAACATTGGCGCAAGCCAGTCGTATTCCAGGTGTAACCCCTGCAGCAGTTCAACTGGTGATGATTACAATTCGTAAGAATGCACAAGCAAAGAAATCTGCTTAAGATTTTGCGCTAAAAAAGCCCGCATTAAGCGGGCTTTTTATCGGCTTGTAGTTTTGTATAAGTTTTGACTATCGTTGAATTAAAAATAACTACTATTAAATTAAGTTATTGATAAATATATATAATAAATATTATTAAGATGTATTAAGTCTATAAATACAATCTTTTAGGTCTAATTTAGATGATATTTACACATGCTGATGTACTTAAACCCGACTATTGTCGTGCTATTTCTCTATTAAGATTAGGTTAAGAATAATGCAACGGATCGTCAGACTATTAAACGGTTTGTGAATTATTGATGGAGATCAGTCATGGCACAGTCATACAGCGAAAAAGCCCAAAAAATATTAACGATATTCTTATGTTTCTGGGTCGCATTTTTTGAAGGTTTTGACCTTCAAGCTCCCGGGATTGCGGCGAAAGGAATTGCAGCAAGCTTTGGTTTAGATCAAATCCAAATGGGCTATGTATTTAGTCTGGGTGTCTTTGGAATGCTGTTTGGCGCATTCTTTGGCGGACGTATTGCAGATTATCTAGGACAAAAGAAAGTCCTAATGCTTTCTGTGACTATTTTTGGTCTGTTCATGTCGTTGACTGCAATTGCGCCAAGCATCGAAGTTTTATATGCAGCGCGTTTCTTTACTGGTTTGGGTTTAGGTGCGGCAATGCCAACCATGATTTCAGTCGTCGGTGATGAAGCAACGGAAGCCAACCGTGGCAAGCTAAATAGTCTGATGTATTGTGGTTTGCCGGTAGGGGCGATCTTTGTTGCCGGTCTGGCCATGTTGCTTCCGGAGATTCAATGGCAAACCTTGTTCCTGATTGGGGGATTAACGCCTTTAGCACTGATTCCATTGATGGCATTTATTCTTAAAGATAAGCCTAAAGTGAATGCGGGAAGTACCGGTTTCTGGCGAAGCTGTGCCGGGAATGGCTGAGGTGTTGTTCAAGCAGCAACAGTATAAAAATACAGTGCCTCTTTGGGTTGGTTTCTTTTTTACCTTGATGATCAATTATATTTTGATCAGCTGGTTACCTAACTTGCTTATGGAACAAGGTTTGCAGAAACAACAGGCATTTCTGGTGATGTTGGTGTTCCAGGTGGGCGCGGTTATTGGAACCCTGAGCCTAGGTTATTTACTGGATCGTTTAAAGCTTTGGCAAATGGCGACCATCATTTATAGTGGCTTGTTTGTTGCCTTGGTATTGTTATTCACCACAACTTCTATTCCGTTATTAATTTTGGCGAGAGTCATGGGGGTATTTTCTCTACAGGTGGCCAATCTATTCTGTATGGGATCTCACCAATTTTTTATTCAGGCGCAGGTAAAGTCACCGGTGTGGGTAGTGCGATCTCTCTAGGACGTTTAGGGGCGATGACTGGACCATTATTAACTGGAAAAATTCTGGCATTAGGTTTGGGAACGACGGGCATTCTTGTGGCAAGTTTGCCAGCAGTGGTCGTATCGGCAGTAGCTGTCACCGCACTATCACGTTATAAGGCTGCTCATAAGTAATTGATCATTGATATCTGTCAATACAAAAAGGGAATCTGAAGATTCCTTTTTTTATCGTCGAGGTTTTTAATTGAATAAAGTCAGTCTATAAAATTTGCTAAAATATACGGATAGTAAACAGATTGATTTTTATATGGCTTATCAACTTATTCCACTCTCGATTCAGGCCACTGATAATATTGCCTGTCCACATTGTCAGCACAACGTGATTGATTGGGCAGAAGAGCAGTATGTGCAACCTTGTGAACATACCCTGTTTATTGCCATGGATATTGGCTTTGAATATATGACGGATGAATTCGAGCACAGCATGCCGCGTTCTGTAGATGATCTGCATGCCAATGATGATCAGGTGAATATGCTGGATGAAATCACCCAGGCGACTTATTCAAATTATCTGATATATAAGTCTGATCTGGGCATAGATGGGTATTTCCGCTATGTGGGTTTTACTGCATAAATCATCATCAATAAAAAAGCGCCAATCGGCGCTTTTTTATATGGAAAGATTAACTTTCTATTTCTTCTTCGATTTCATCATCCGTAGTATCCATGCCCAATTCTTTAAGCTTGCGCGTTAAAGTGTTGCGACCCCAACCTAAAAGTTCTGCGGCATGACGTTTACGGCCACGGGTTTGTTGCAAGGCTGCATTGATCAAGGTGCGTTCAAACATTGGCGTCGCAACATCCAGAAGTTTCATTTCACCATTTTTGAGTTTCTGCATCGCCCATTGACCCAGCAATTCATCCCAGTGATGCGGTGCGATCTGGTTCAGCGTTGGAATTGGCGCACCCGGATCCTGCTGATGAATTGGAATCTGTTTCAGCTCAGGTGGCAAGTCTTCCGGATAGACTTCACGACCTGTGATCATGACAGTCAGCCAGCGACAGGTGTTCTCAAGTTGACGCACGTTACCTTGCCATGGCAATTTTTGCATATATTCCTGAGTTTCAGGACGCAGAATCTTTGGATTGACCCCAAGTTCCTTTCCGGCACGTGCCAGAAAATGCTGCGCCAGCATCGGAATATCTTCACTGCGATGTGCCAGTTTTGGAATATGAATACGAATTACATTCAGGCGGTGATACAAGTCTTCACGGAAACGACCATCATGGACCAGTTTTTCCAGATCCTGATGTGTTGCAGCCACGATACGCACATCGACCTTAACCGGAATATGACCGCCAACTCGGTAGAACTCTCCATCGGCTAGGACACGCAATAAACGGGTCTGGGTCTCAAATGGCATATCGCCAATTTCATCTAAAAACAGCGTACCGCCATTTGCCTGTTCAAAACGACCTTGGCGCTGGGTATTAGCACCGGTAAATGCACCTTTCTCATGGCCGAAAAGTTCAGTTTCGATCAGGTCTTTTGGAATCGCCGCCATATTGAGGGCAATAAAAGGTTTTGAGCTGCGTGGTGAATGACGATGCAGGGCATGCGCTACCAGTTCTTTACCTGTACCAGACTCACCATTAATCAACACGGTAATATGCGATTGTGATAAACGGCCAATGGCACGAAACACTTCCTGCATGGCAGGCGATTCACCAATAATTTCGGTAGATTGAATTGGTGGAGCCGCTTTTGCTGATTCTTGTTGCTGTAGCTTGGTGATATGTAAAATTGCACGATTTACCAGCGCCAGTGCTTCATCAATATCAAAAGGCTTAGGCAGATATTCAAAAGCACCAGTTTGATAACTGGATACAGCCGACTCTAAGTCTGAATGTGCCGTCATAATAATCACAGGCAAGTCAGGATAATTGTGTTTGACTTTGCCCAGGAAAGTAAGACCATCAATTCCTGGCATACGGATGTCGGTCAGAATCACATCAGGTGCTTCCAGACTCAATTGATCCAGTGCAGATTGTGCTTCTTCAAAACTGGTAACATCCAGACCTTCTTCTTTAAAGGTCTTTTCCAGTACCCAGCGCATGGCACGATCGTCATCAATCACCCATATTTTATTTCGCGACATGATTCGACTCCCAAGGTAAATATAAGCTAAAGACGGTTTTTCCAGCCACAGACTGACACTCGATCATGCCGTTGTGCTGATGAATAATATTTTGAGCAATACTGAGGCCCAGTCCGGTCCCTTTGGCACGGCTGGTGACCAGCGGATAAAACACCGATTCGATAATCTCTTCCGGAACACCTGGGCCATTATCTTCAATATCAATCCGTACTACAGAGCGGTGAATCACCCCGTTAATGGTAAAGAGACGCTGAATCCGGGTTCTTAAAATCAGTTCCGGTTGATGTTCGACAAAGAATTCCTTGTTCTCGGTCATGGCCTGTACGGCATTGGCGCAAATATTCAAAATGACCTGAATCAATTGATCACGGTCTGCCAGCACTTCAGGCAAGGACAGGTCGTAATCCCGGGTAATCTTGATTTTCTTTTTGGTCTGATTGGCAATCAGTGAACGCACCCGTTCCAGAGGTTCATGCACATTGACCAGCTCATAGCTCGGAAGCTGGCGTGAACCGAGCATGGTATCGGCCAGATTTCTCAGTCGATCCACTTCGCTAATAATAATGTCGGTAAATTCTTTGTATTGTGGATCATTCAAACTGCGTGCCAGGAGTTGAGTCGCCCCGCGAATGCCACCGAGTGGATTTTTGATTTCATGCGCGACACCGCGAATCAGCTGACGCGCTACCTGATGCTGTTGCAGCAGATTTTCTTCGCGTGAAATTTTTAACATGCGATCGCGAGGATTGAGTTCAATGAGCAGCAACGGATGATAAGGTTTACCCAGATTTAGCTGAGAAACAGTGTAGTCGACATGAATGTCTTTAAAGTTGACCAGAATAGTGGCTTCGCGGCGTGTATAAGGTTGTCCCGTAGTTAAAGTATTATTCAGGGCTTCTTCGGTATTGAACTCATCTGTCGGGTTTTGCAAAATATTGAGCACAGATGTGCCGCTCGCGCGGAATAAGCTCACATCAAATAAGGCTTCACAGGCAGAATTCAGATAATAAATATTAAGATCGCGGTCTATCAATAAGATACACGTGGTCATATTGTCCACTAAAGCACGATAGTCGATCGGAATAATTTGATCCATTCGCGGGTTTGTTCCTGTATTAAAATGGCGCAATGGCATCTTCATAAAGCAATTTAATCAATTTTAAGTTCTGATTTGATGCAAGATGCACGCCAACTTTTATGACTAGAGATTATTTATTGCGATGAAATGCAGAAATGTGACAGAGCAACACAATTCATCTTAGATATAGCGGATTAAATTGAGGCTGTAAATCTAAAATGATTCATTTTGGTGCATTGGTAAGTATGTTGAATATTTTATGGCAATATTTTAGTGCATGATGCAAAGAGTCAGGTTTTCAACTATTTTTATGATGCGAAAAGACATACAATACGCGCATTCTAGTAGAGCGAAAATTCATGAAGTCCCCCAAAGTCGGTTTTGTATCTTTAGGTTGTCCTAAGGCATTGGTAGATTCTGAACGTATTTTAACCCAGTTAAAGACTGAAGGTTATGACGTCGCTTCGGATTATGACGGTGCTGATTTAGTTGTAGTAAATACCTGTGGTTTCATTGAATCCGCAGTGCAAGAATCGCTAGATGCGATTGGTGAGGCGATGAGCGCGAATGGTCGCGTGATCGTAACAGGTTGTCTAGGTAAAGACGAAGACAAGATTCGCCAAATGCATCCCAATGTCCTGAAAGTGACAGGTGCAGCGGCATATAAAGAAGTTATGGATGCGGTTCATCAATACGTGCCTGAGCCGCCAAAACACAATCCATTTATTGATCTGGTTCCAGAACAAGGCATCCGCCTGACGCCAAAACACTATGCTTATCTGAAAATATCTGAAGGCTGCAACCATCGTTGTACCTTCTGTATTATTCCAAGCATGCGTGGCGATCTGGTTTCACGTCCAGTCGGTTCTGTGCTTGATGAAGCTGCAGCGCTGAAACGTGCCGGTGTAAAAGAAGTACTCGTCATCTCCCAGGATACTTCTGCTTATGGCCTGGACACGAAATACAAGCTGGATTTCTGGAATGGCCAGCCGGTTAAAACCAAATTCTATGACATGTGTGAAGCATTAGGTCAGTTGGGAATCTGGGTGCGTTTGCACTATGTTTACCCGTATCCGCATGTAGATGCAGTAATTGACCTGATGGCACAAGGCAAAATCCTGCCTTATCTGGATATTCCATTCCAGCACGCAAGTCCAAAAATTCTCAAACTAATGAAACGACCTGCGCACAGTGAAAATACACTGGAGCGTTTGAAAATCTGGCGTGAGAAATGTCCTGATTTGGTACTCCGTTCAACATTTGTGGTGGGCTTCCCGGGTGAAACCGAAGAAGACTTCCAGATGCTATTGGACTGGTTGAAAGAAGCCCAACTGGATCGTGTGGGATGTTTCACCTATTCGCCAGTTGAAGGTGCGACAGCAAATGATTTGCCAGATCACGTTCCTGAAGAAATTAAACAAGAGCGTTATGAGCGTTTCATGCAGGTTCAGCAAGAAATCTCGGCAGCCAAACTCCAAAAACGTATCGGTCAGACCATGACTGTGCTGGTAGATGACCTGGAAGATGAATTCCCGGTAGCGGTTGCGCGTTCTTATGCAGATGCACCTGAAATTGATGGTAATGTTTTTGTTGAAGATATCGATAAAAGCGTCATCAAGGCGGGGGATTTACTTGAAGTCGAAATTACTGATGCAGATGAATACGATCTGTATGCAAAACTCATTTCAGTCAAGTCTGCTTAAGATTTTGAATTAAAAAAATTTAAATTGAATACTTTGGAGTTTGATGATGTTGGATTCTAAAAAGCCACGCTTTGGTCGCATCCTGTTAAAGCTTTCTGGTGAGGCGCTGGCAGGCAATAAAGACATGGGGATCGATGCACAAGTGCTCGATCAGATGTCACTTTCTATTGCGCACCTCGTGGGTTTAGGCGTACAAGTAGGTATTGTTGTGGGTGGTGGTAACCTGTATCGCGGTAGCCAGCTACAAAAAGATGGTCTGGTTGGCCGTGTAACTGGCGACCAGATGGGTATGCTGGCAACAGTCATGAACGGTTTGGCACTTCGCGACGCTTTGGTGCGCCGTAATATTAAAACCCGTTTAATGTCTGCATTGCCAATTGGTGCCGTGGTTGAGTCTTACTCAAGCCGTGATGCAATCCGTCACCTGACTCAGGGTGAAGTGTGTGTATTCGTGGCAGGTACAGGTAATCCGTTCTTTACGACAGATACAGCTGCCTGTTTACGTGGTATTGAAATCGAATCAGACTTGATCTTGAAAGCGACCAAAGTTGATGGCGTATATAATAAAGATCCAAGCAAATATGATGATGCGGTTAAATATGACACATTGACTTTTGACCAAGTTCTGGACGAAAAGCTGGGTGTGATGGACTTAACTGCAATCTGTTTATGTCGTGATCACAACGTGCCGCTACAAGTATTCGATATGAATAAATCTGGCGCATTGCTTTCCGTTGTGATGGGTGAAAAAGAAGGGACTCACGTTACCAATTAATGACGTGAGCACCAAAGCACTTTATACTACACGCTAATTTAGTAATAACCTCTTTTCAAGAATTAAGTAAGGAAGATCATATGATTAACGATCTTAAAAAAGACAGCGAAGACCGTATGAACAAAACTCTAGAATCTCTAGAGCATGGTTTTGCAAAAGTTCGTACCGGTCGTGCGCATCCATCAATTTTAAATAACGTGATGGTTTCTTACTATGGTTCAGACGTTCCATTGAACCAGGTGGCAAACGTAGGTGTTGAAGATTCACGTACTTTGTTAATCCAGCCTTTCGAACGTTCAATGGTTTCTGCAATTGATAAAGCGATTCGTGAATCTGATTTGGGTCTAAACCCAATTACAGCAGATGCGATTCGTGTACCGATGGCTGCGTTGACTGAAGAAACGCGTCGTGACATGCAAAAAGTTGCGCGTAATGAAGCAGAAAATGCCAAAGTAGCGATCCGTAACATTCGTCGTGATGTATTGGGCGATATCAAAGCTTTGTTGAAAGAAAAAGAAATTTCTGAAGATGAAGAGCGTCGTGCTGCTGACGAAATCCAGAAAATTACCGACAAATTTGTTGCTGAAGTTGACAAGCGCTTGGCTGCGAAAGAAGCTGAATTGATGAAGGTCTAATTCATCGATGACCGTTGCTGAAGAAAATCCCCGTCTTCCGAAACATGTTGCCATCATCATGGATGGCAACAATCGTTTTGCCAAAAAAAATCAGATGCAGAAAGGTGATGGACACCGTGAAGGAAAAACGGTTCTGGATCCGATTGTTGAACACTGTAAAAAAAGAAATATCCAGGCTTTAACTGTATTTGCCTTTTCCAGTGAAAACTGGAATCGTCCACAGTTTGAAGTTGAATTGCTCATGAAATTGCTGGTTGATACCATTCATGAACAATTGCCCCGCATGGAAAAATTCAATATTGCCTTACGCTTTATCGGTGATCGCAGCCGTTTGTCCCCAGAATTACAGGGACTTATGTTGCATGCCGAAGAAAGGACTGCTAATTTCAATAGTATGACACTCACTATTGCAATCAGTTATGGTGGTATGTGGGATATGGCACAAGCTGCACAGCGAATTGCCAGCGATGTTTTAACAAATAAATTAGATCTTGATGCAATTAATACTGATGTATTTGGTCAATATGTCAGCCTCGGTGATTTACCTGCAGTTGATCTGCTGATTCGTACGGGTGGAGATTTCCGTCTTTCGAATTTCCTGTTGTGGCAGGCAGCCTATGCAGAGCTTTATTTCACTGAGACGCTATGGCCAGAATTTACCGTTGAAGAACTTGATGATGCACTTGCCGTATTTGGTGGGCGTGAACGTCGTTTTGGTAAAACATCAGAACAGATTCATCAGGAAAAACTTGAGAATTAATACATGTTTGAGCGGATTATAACCGCATTGGTGTTGGTAGCAGTTGTACTGAGCTGTATGTTTGCTACCGAATCACATTATCCAATGTTTGTATTGATGGTTCTTGCTGCTGGGGTGGCCGGCTATGAGTGGTTCAAACTCATGCCGCGAAAATTTAAACATGTCATCAAACCTGTTGCTTGGGGATATGGAGTGCTCACTGCGGCACTTTCAGCTTTGGCATTGTATTTTGCCGAAGTTGCCTTATTGTTATGGGTAGCTTCTATAATTACCTGGTTGCTCAGCATTTACTGGGTTAAAACCTATCCTGAATATGATGGCTGGTACAACGCCAGCCTGCACGGAATCGGCGTAGTTCTGATCTCTGCTGCGGTTACTGCAATTTTCTCTGTCTGGCAAAGTTCACCGTGGTGGCTGATGTACCTGTTTTTACTGGTATGGGGCGCAGATAGTGGTGCATATTTTGTGGGTCGTAAATTCGGCAAGAAAAAGTTGGCGCCGAATGTTAGTCCCAACAAATCGGTAGAAGGGTTGTATGGCGGTATCGTTACCTCAATGCTGATTGTAACGGCAGTCGCCTTGCTTTATCTGGATATGACCTGGCCAGAACTAATTTTATTCCTGATTTTATCTGTCGTTACAGTATTTAGTTCGGTACTGGGTGACCTGTTTGAATCCATGATCAAACGTCGTGCCGGTATTAAGGATTCAGGTCGAATTTTGCCAGGACATGGCGGAGTACTGGATCGTATTGATTCTTTGCTTGCTGCAGCTCCAATCTTTGCAGCAGGTATGGCTGTTTTAAAACTTATTGGTGTAGATTTATAAATGTCACAAGCAGTTTGTATACTGGGTGCTACAGGTTCCATTGGTCAAAGTACTTTAAAAATCTTGCAGCGACATCCTGAAGCATACTCGGTTTTTGCTGTGACCGCGCAAAGTCGTATCGAGGAGCTGGTTGAAATTTGCCGGCAATACTGTCCTAAAGTGGTGGTGGTGCCGGCTGAAAAAGTAGATGAACTTTCAAAACTACTTCAGCAACACCATTTATCTGATATTGAAATTCTGCAAGATGAAGCCGGTTTAATCGCTGTGGCTGAACACGCGGATGTTGATATCGTTATGGCGGCAATTGTCGGTGCTGCAGGCTTGTTGCCGACATTGGCTGCAGTGAAAGCGGGTAAACGCGTACTGCTGGCCAATAAAGAAGCCTTGGTGATGTCAGGTGACATCATGATGCAGGCAGCGCGCGATCATGGTGCCTTATTGCTTCCCGTTGACTCCGAACATAACGCGATTTTCCAATGTCTGCCACCGCATTATTTTGAGGCAGAGCGTCATGGCAAGCCCAAACTGGGTGTATCCCAGATTCTGCTGACCGCGTCGGGTGGGCCGTTTCTGAACCACAGCATACAGCAACTTGAAGAGGTCACACCTGCCCAAGCTTGCAAGCATCCTAACTGGTCCATGGGTCAAAAAATTTCAGTCGATTCTGCTACCTTGATGAATAAAGGCTTAGAATTGATCGAAGCCTGTCATTTGTTTGCAGTTCAAGAACAATTTGTTACAGTTGTTGTGCATCCACAGAGTATTATTCACTCCATGGTTCAATACGTTGATGGTTCGACTTTGGCACAAATGGGTAATCCGGATATGGGCACGCCTATTGCACATGCTTTGGCATGGCCTGAGCGTATTAGTACGCATGTGGCGCCACTGGATCTGTTTATGCATTCACAACTTAATTTTCAAGAACCGGATATGCTCCGTTTCCCTGCATTAAAATTGGCCCGTCAGGCCATGCAGAGTGGCGGAATTGCACCGACAATTTTAAATGCGGCCAATGAAATTGCAGTTGCTGCATTTTTAAATCAACAGATCAGATTTACCCAAATTCCTCAGGTAGTTGAGCACGTCCTAAATCAGATGGACAATCAACCCGCACATGATCTGGAGGCTATCTTGCAAGCAGATCAAATGGCGCGAGGTTTATCACAGCAATATGTTGTGAATAAAGGAAGTTAAGATATGAATGCCTTGTTTATGATTGCCGCTGCAATTCTCTTACTCGGTCCCTTAATTGCGATTCATGAGTTCGGTCACTATATTGTGGCGCGTAAACTGGGCGTTAAAGTATTGGTCTATTCCATTGGATTTGGGCCAACATTATTAAAATGGACCTCGAAAAAATCCGGAATTCAGTATCAATTGTCTGCCTTGCCTTTGGGTGGCTATGTCAAGATGCTGGATGAACGCGAAGGTAATGTCTCTGAAGAGGACTTACCCAAAGCCTTCAATCGTCAGCATCCGTGGAAACGAATCGCCATCGTGGCAGCGGGACCATTAATCAACCTGATTTTTGCAGTTCTTCTATTCTGGGTGTTATTTTTACCGGCACAAGAACAGCTCAATACCCGTGTAGGCAAAATTTTACCAAATACGCCTGCTGCAACCGTACAAATGCAGCCGGGCGACAAAATTGTAGCTGTGGATGGTACTCAGGTGGAAACCTGGGAAAAACTCAGTTATGCCTTGGTGGATCGTGTTGGTGAAACTGGTGTGGTTTCTATTCAGGCAGATCGCGCTGGTGAAAACAAATTGTTCCAGTTGCCGATTCAAAACTATTTAAAAGATCAAAGTCAATCGCCACTAGAAAGCCTGGGTTTCTTGCCTTATCGGCCAGAAATTCCGGCAGTGATCAGCAAACTGAGTGAAGATGGTGCAGCCATCCGTCAAGGTTTGAAAGAAGGCGACAAGATTCTGGCCATTGACGGCGTTCAGATGAAAGACTGGTTTGATGTGGTGCAGGTGGTACAGGCATCTCCAGAAAAATTACTCAAAATGGATGTACTACGCGAAAATCAGGTGGTTCAGCTGGAAGTCATGCCACAAGGTAAACGTGACAATATGGGCAATGTGACTGGTATGCTGGGCGTACAAAGCGATCCGGGTAAACTGAACATTCCTGCAGAATATAAACAGACCATTCATTACTCGCCAGGCGAAGCACTGGTAATGGCATTTGATAAAACAGCACATTTATCTTCGATGATTCTGAACTCGATTGTCAAAATGGTACGCGGTCTGATTGGTCTGGATAATTTATCAGGTCCAATTACCATTGCCAAAGTGGCAGGACAAAGCGCAGAAATGGGCTGGGAAACTTTTATTTCCTTTATGGCGCTAATGAGTGTAAGTTTAGGAATATTAAATCTACTACCCATTCCAATGCTTGATGGCGGACATCTGGTTTACTATTTTGTTGAATTAATTCGTGGTAAACCTGTTTCCGAACAAATACAATTGGTTGGACTAAAAATTGGTATGGTACTGCTCGGCAGTATGATGCTTCTGGCATTATTTAATGATTTTATGCGTTTATAACAACGTAAATGGAATAAATTAACAGCGGAAAAGACTGGCATGCAGCACACACATTTATTTATGCCTCTGGCACTCGTTAGTGCAATGGCAGTAGCACAACAAGTATATGCAGCAGATGAATTCATTGTACAAGATATAAAATTTGATGGATTAGTACGTTTAACTCCTGACAATGTGTATGGCCTAGTGCCAATTAACAGTGGTGATCGGGTCAATGATCCAATCATTGCCAATGCAATTCGTAGCATGTATGCATCAGGCCTGTTTGATGACATTAAAGCCGTTCAGCAGGGCAATACCTTGGTTTTCCAAGTGGTTGAACGCCCGGTTATTTCGAAAATCGAATTGAAAGGCAATAAGCTGATTCCTAAGGAAGCGCTTGAAGAAGGCCTGAAAAAAATGGGTCTGGCTGAAGGCGAAGTGCTGAAAAAATCAGCGCTGCAAACTATTGAAACTGAACTTGAACAGCAATACATGCAGCAAGGTCGTTATGATGCCGATATTACGGTCACCACGACGCCTCGACCAAATAACCGTGTTGAATTGCTGATTGATTTTATTGAAGGTAAAGCGGCTAAAGTTTTCGATATCAATATTATCGGGAATACCGTATTTAAAGAGTCTGATATCAAGCAGGCCTTTGCCGTAAAAGAAAGTGGCTGGAGTTCGGTCATTTCGCGTAATGACCGTTATGCACGTGAAAAGATGGCGGCGAGCCTAGAAGCTTTGCGTGCCATGTATCTGAATCGCGGTTATATCAATTTTAATATTACCAATTCCAGCCTGAACTTGAGTGAAGATAAAAAGAATGTTTTCATCGAAGTTTCTGTGGATGAAGGCGAACAATTTAAATTTGGTCAAACCAAATATTTAGGTGATGCACTTTATAAGACTGAAGAATTACAGGCTTTACAAATTTTCAAAGAAGGCGAAATTTATTCGCAGGAAAAAGTCAACGCGGTTAAGCAGTTATTGCAGCGTAAGTATGGTAATGCAGGTTATTACTATGCAGAAGTCAATATTGTTCCTCAAATTAACAACGAAACCAAACTGGTTGATCTAAATTATTATATTAATCCGGGTCAGCAAGTTACGGTAAGACGTATTAATTTCACTGGCAATACGAAAACTGCAGATGAAGTATTACGTCGTGAAATGCGCCAAATGGAAGGTGCGCTTGCCAGTAATGAAAAAATTGACCTGTCTAAGGTCCGTCTAGAGCGTACCGGTTTCTTTAAAACTGTCGATATCAAACCTGCACGTATTCCGGGTGCACCAGATCAGGTGGACTTGAATGTTGCCGTTGAAGAGCAGCATTCAGGTACTAGTACTTTGGCTGTCGGTTTCTCGCAAAGTGGTGGTGTGACTTTCCAGGCAGGCTTAAGCCAGACCAACTTCTTGGGTACCGGTAATAGTGTTTCAATCGATTTGTCGCGTTCTGAAACTCAAGATTATTATAACTTGAGCGTGATGGACCCGTACTTCACCATTGATGGTGTGCGTCGCGGTTATAACATGTATTACCGTAAAACCAAGCTGGATGATGACTATAACGTCAACAACTATGTGACAGACAGTTTTGGTGGTGGGATTAACTTTGGTTATCCAATTGATGAAAACCAGAGTGTCAGCTTGGGTCTGAATGTTGATCAGACTGAAGTAACCACTGGTAATGGTGTATCCACCTATGTTCGTGACTACCTTTTAGCTAATGATGGTAAATCAATAGGCCAGAGTCCTTATTGTATAGATGATGCTAATCCTTGTACAACAGTGTCAAAACCAGACAGATTTCAAGGCGAGTATTTAACTTATAACTTAAACTTGGGCTGGTCTTATAATACTTTAAACCGTCCAATGTTCCCGACAACGGGCATGTCACATCGTGTGAATGCTGAAATTGCATTGCCAGGCAGTGATGTCGAGTATCAAAAAGTCACTTATGACGCTCAGGCATTTTTCCCATTAGGCAAAGATTTTGTCCTGCGCGGTTATGGTAAGTTGGGTTATGGTAATGACCTGCCATTTTACAAGAATTTCTATGCTGGTGGTTTCGGTTCAGTTCGTGGTTATGAGAACAGTACTCTAGGTCCAAAGTATGACAGTGTCTATGCAGAAAATGCGGGCTTAAGCAACTTTGATCCGGAGGAAGTGGGTGGTAATGCTCTAGTGCAATTTGGTACTGAGCTGGTACTTCCAGTGCCATTTAAAGGGGATTGGGCTCGTCAGGTTCGTCCGGTTCTTTTTGCAGAAGGTGCGCAAGTTTTTGACACAAACTGTGATGTTTCACAATCTGCTGACTTACGTCAATACTGTAAAGACAACTTTGATTTTGATGCCGGCAATATGCGCTATAGCGTGGGTGCAGGTTTCACCTGGATCACCATGATTGGCCCACTATCACTTAGCTATGCTTATCCGTTGAATAAAAAAGACGGTGATGATACTAAAAACATCCAGTTCGAAATTGGACGTACTTTCTAAAATCGTTTTGACCTAGAAACTAAATTTTGCTCATAAAGCCTGCAGGTTTTGTGAGCAAATTTTTTTGAATGAGTAAGAATATGAAAAAAATGATTATGGCAATGAGTCTGGCTTTGTCAAGTGTTGCTCCTTTGACTCAAGCGGCTAGCATGGGGGTAATTGACTTGGAGCGTGTGGTTGAAGGTAGTACATATCTGAAACAACAAAACACGATATTTCAGCAAAAAATTCAACCACAAACCACCAAGATTGAGCAACTCAGCAAAGAGCTGGAAGCTTTACAGCAACGTGCTCAATCCAATACCAAGCTCAGTGAGACTGAAAAACAGAAAATGTCTGCGCAATATCAGGCTAAGTTGCAAGAATTGAATCAGTTACAACAATCTGTACAGACGAATGTTCAAAGCTCGATTCAGCAGATCCGGGCTGTATTTGATGCACGTATAAAGCAAATTGCTGAACAATTACGTAGAGAAAATAACCTCGATGTGGTTTTAAATAAAAATTCAGCACTTGCTTATGATGCTAAATATGATTTAACTGATAAAATGATTCAAAAGGTTAATGCAATTAAATAATCAATGAATCATCAACAGCTTCAGTTAGCTGATCTCGCTCGCCTGGTTCAAGGCGAGTGCATAGGTCAGACAGATTTGCGTTTGAGCGCTTTGGCCAGTCTTGAACAGGCAACTTCACACGATCTGGCATTTGTGAATGCCGATAAATATGTAGAGCAGGCCAATCAAAGTCAGGCAGGTGCTTTAATTGTCACGACTGAACTAAAACAACAGATAACTTCACATCAAAACTTTATTGTTGTGGCAAATCCCTATCTGGCTTTTGCGATTCTGACGCATGTCTTTGAGAAAAAACATCGCCAGCGTGGCATTGAAAGTACGGCTCAAATTCACCCGTCGGCAATGATCGCGGACGATGCTTATATTGGTCATTATGTGGTGATTGGTGAGCATTGTGTCGTGGGTGCGAATACGATTGTTCAGGCGCATGTGCAGATCGATGATGATGTCGAAATCGGTCAGGACTGTTTTATTGACTCACATGTGACCCTCACCGGCGCAGCAAAAATTGGTAATCGGGTGCGTATTCATGCTAATAGCGTGATTGGCAGCGAAGGGTTTGGTTTTGCACCTTATCAAGGTAAATGGCACCGTATTGCGCAATTAGGTTCTGTACGCATTGAGGATGATGTGCGTATTGGGTCAAATTGTAGCGTAGACCGTGGTGCGCTGGATGATACGATTTTGCAACAGGGTGTTATCATTGATAATCTTGTGCAAATCGCGCATAACGTTAAAATTGGTGCACATACCGCCATTGCTGCAAAAACTGCGGTAGCAGGAAGTACCTCGATTGGCAAAAACTGTATCATTGGTGGTGCTTCCGCGATTTCTGGACACTTGAATATTGCCGATAATGTGACGTTGACCGGAATGTCAATGGTGACAAATAATATTTCTGAAGCTGGAAAATATTCATCCGGGATTGGTCTGTTTGAAAACCAGAAATGGAAACGTACCGTGGTTCGCCTCAGACAATTAGCAGATGTGCCATTGACCCAGGTGATCAAACGACTAGATCATATGCAATCTCAGATTGAGTCCATTGAATCAACATTTAAGTTGCGTAAATAATTATGATGACAGAGTCGAATTTGCCTACATTCACGAAGCCTGAATTGCCAATGAATATTCAAAAGATTCGTGAATATTTGCCCCATCGCTATCCATTTTTATTGGTTGATCGCGTTGTCGAAATTACCGATAATGGCATTGTTGGTTATAAAAACGTCTCAATTAATGAAGAGTTTTTACAGGGCCATTTTCCGAATTATCCAATTATGCCAGGTGTACTGATTGTTGAAGCGCTGGCACAAATCTCTGGAATTCTGGGTTTTGTGATGAATAACGAAGTGCCAAGTGAGGGTTCTTTGTTTCTGTTTGCCGGTGCGGAAAAAGTTAGATTTAAAAAACAGGTGGTTGCAGGTGACCAATTGGTTTTAAAATCTGAATTAGTGATGCAAAAGCGGGGCATTTACAAATATAATTGTATTGCCACTGTAGATGGCGTCGTCGCAACAACCGCGGAAATTATGGTTTCGCATCAAAAAGTCGAGCAGGCATGAGCAATAATCCCCTTATTCATCCAACTGCCATTATTGACCCGTCAGCAGTCATTGCTGCTGATGTAGAAATTGGCCCATATTGTATTATCGGGCCAAATGTCACTATTGGTGCGGGTAGCAAACTTCATTCACACGTAGTGGTGGGTGGCTATACGCGTATAGGTGAATATAATGAAATTTTCCAGTTCGCCAGTGTAGGCGAGGTGTGTCAGGATCTTAAGTATGCCGGTGAAGAAACCTGGCTTGAGATTGGTGATCACAACAAGATTCGTGAGCATTGCAGTCTGCATCGTGGTACGGTTCAGGACCAGAGCCTGACTAAGATCGGTAGTCATAACCTGCTCATGGTCAATACTCATATTGCACATGACTGTATGGTTGGAGATTATAATATCTTTGCCAATAATGTCGGTGTGGCTGGACATGTGCATGTCGGGGATTATGTCGTCATTGGCGGAAACTCGGGCATTCATCAGTTCTGTAAGATTGATTCTTATAGCATGATTGGTGGGGCATCACTGATTCTGAAAGATGTACCGGCCTATGTAATGGTGTCGGGTAATCCTGCGCATGCATTTGCCATGAATATTGAAGGCATGCGTCGTAAAGGCTGGTCGAAGACCGTAATCAGCGGTTTACGTGATGCCTTTAAACTGATTTATAAATCAGGTTTAACGACTCAGGAAGCAATCGAGCAGATCCGTACAGGAATTTTGCCGGAAGTGACTGAAGTACAGCGTCTCATTGATTCTCTTGAACAGTCGAAGCGCGGTATTGTGCGCTAAAAGTTTAAGATAATAAAAAAGACACCTTATTTAAGGTGTCTTTTTTATTTTGGAAATTTCTATTTTACTTAAGAAATTTTATTTCCTCAGCTTTCGGATAATTCTTCAGTAGCTTTGTTTTGTATTGCGATGCAAGCGTAGTATTCTTTTCGACATCTTTGCTGATGTTATAAAGCTGATACAGGGCAGTGGAGGCTTTCGCAGAATTTGGATAGCGGTCAACGACAATCAGATAATTGCGTTTCGCTTCATCAAATTTTGGTGGGTCAATCGCCAGATTGAATTCCGCTAACCAGAAATAAGCATTGCTGATATAAACGCTATTCGGATTGTTTTTAATAAAGTTTTGCATCGGGGCAATGGCTTTGGCTGCACCGCCATTTTTATAAGCATCTAAAGCCACGGTATAAGCGGCTTTTTCCAGCTCAGCAGGTTGCTGTCCGCTGCTTGCTGTATTGACCTTATTTGCGCTTAGGCTGGGTGCAGTATCCTGTGGGTTTTCCTCCGTTGGATTGTCTTCAGCAGGTTCAATTTTTTGCTGCAACAGTTCAAGACGCTGATCGAGATCGGCATAACGATTAGTCAGTTCATTTTTGAGCCGTTCAATCTCATTTTCCTGTTCTTCCATTTTACCGCGCAAAATCCGCAGGTCATTCTCGAGCTGCTGGTTCTTTTGCATGATTTGCCAGCTGGTATTGGTTTGAACTGCTGGAGTTGCACCAGCCGCAATTGCCGCTGGGGTATTTACTGTGGTTTGATTTGTAGCTTGGCTCAAGCCGCGCGATTCAATCGGAATATTGGCAAATAGAGGTGTGGTAAAGAGTGCTGTCACTACACACAATACGGTCTTTTTAAACATCATAAAATTTCCATAATTCTTTGTGAGATGCGGATCCGCTGCTCATCTTTTCAAAGTAGATCATTCATATACATTGCACACATTAAAAACGGCATTTTTAGAAAATGCAACAAGGTTTTACAAAGATCATGTGAATCTGAGTGTTGATGGATTGATTGTGAAGATCCCTTAAAAATCAGCAGAAATATCAATATTGTTTTTAAAATAATCAAACGGATAGCTTGAGGGATTATTTTGCGGAACAAGGCTTGCAACTTGATTAAAAATCTCTATACTCTGTTTTTGTAATGGTAGCCCTGCTGGTTACTTCGCAATTGTACTCTATGAACCCCGCCAGGACCGGAAGGTAGCAACGGTAATAGAACTATGATGTGCCGGAGCTTTGCTGGTAGGGTTGCCACCATATTCTTATTATAATAACAATGCGAATTCGCAGTTTTCTATTCTCAAATATCATTCCTTTTTCAATGTCATCAAACAGCACTATCTTATTATTTTAATGATTCAGATCATTATTATTTTATGTCGTACTTTATTTTGCAGCTAATATTGGATAAATAACCAATATACTTATACGTGCATTAAGACTTTCAAAGAAGATAAGAATTAATCTTCTGCTTTACGGTTAATCGCCTTGATAATCGCATCCATTTCAAAACCACGATACATTAGAAAACGGATCTGTTTGGCTTTGAGCTTCAGGTCTTCACTGACCTCAGTCCCATATTTTTTGACTTTTAGTTCATAGGCTTGTTGAACCCAGTCGGTTTCTTTGAGTTCTTCTGAAATCAGAGCAGTATCAATCTTTTTGCTCTTGAGTTTCATTTTAATTTGATTGGGACCTTTGCCTTTACGCTTTTGACTCGACAACATGGTTTCCGCCACACGCTGATCACTTTGATAGTTCTCACGGGACAACTCTTCCACTAAGGTAATGACTTCATCACGATGCTCTGCATAAAGGCTTAATTTCTCGATCAGTTCGGCTTTGGAATATTCCTTGCGCGTCAGTACGGCAAAGGCATAAGAACGTAAGCGTGAGCCTGTCAGTCCCGGGTTCTTCTCATCCTGAGTTGGGGTAGAGGAAAACAAACGTTCTTCAGGATTAAATTCAGGAGCGTCTTGGATCGCACTTTTTGCAGGTTGAGCTTGATCTTCAGTATCACCAAATTGCTGTTTTAAAGTTTCATAATCGAGCAGTTTGCTGAATTTCGCGTCTGACATGATTCTCTCGGATTTTAGATTCCCTATATAATAACAAAACGCCCCGGAGGGCGCTGTGTATTGACGTTTAAAGATGATGCATCTAATAAGATCATGCATCTAAAAAGTCAGGTTCTTCCTTGCTATCGTCTTCTTCAACAACCACTGCTTTAGTCAGAAGCTGGTCACGAATCAGTTTTTCAATCGTCTGAGCCATTTCTTTATGCTCTTCCAGATAACGGATGGTGTTGTTCTTACCCTGGCCAATTTTGTCGCCTTGATAAGAATACCACGCACCAGCTTTCTGCACGATTTCTTGCTGTACAGCAAGGTCGATCAATTCACCTAGATGGTTAACACCTTTGCCATAAAGAATCTGGAATAAAGCTTCTTTAAACGGAGGCGCCATTTTGTTTTTCACGACTTTGACTTTGGTTTCAGAACCAACAATCTCGTCACCTTCTTTCACTTGGCCAATACGACGGATGTCCAAGCGAACAGAGGCATAGAATTTCAGTGCATTACCACCGGTTGTGGTTTCCGGGCTACCAAACATGACGCCAATCTTCATACGAATCTGGTTAATGAAGATCACCATACAGTTTGAGCGTTTGGCATTACCGGTAATTTTACGCAGTGCCTGGCTCATCAAACGGGCTTGCAGACCCATATGCGAGTCACCCATTTCGCCTTCAATTTCGGCACGTGGTGTCAATGCAGCAACAGAATCGACAACGATCATGTCGATCGCGCCAGAACGTACCAGCATGTCTGCAATTTCAAGTGCCTGTTCACCGTGATCCGGTTGCGATACCAGCAGATTGTCGATATCTACGCCAAGTTTGCGCGCATATTGAGGATCAAGTGCGTGTTCCGCATCGATAAATGCACACGTACCGCCTGCTTTCTGACACTCTGCAATTGCTTGCAATGTCATTGTGGTTTTACCTGAAGATTCAGGACCATAGATCTCGACGATACGACCTTTTGGTAAACCACCAATACCGAGCGCGATATCCAGCGTTAAAGAACCTGTAGACACGGCTTCAACTGCCTGAACGGTATTGTCACCAAGACGCATTACTGTATTTTTACCAAACTGTTTTTCAATCTGGCTTAAGGCAGCGTTGAGCGCCTTGTTTTTATTCTCATCCATCTTACAACCTCAATACGATGTCACTAAGTTAGTACTCAAGTGGATGTCTTAAATTAGAGCTTTGTTCCACAGGTGTATAGTGACAGAATTTTCCCTAGTGTTCTATAAAAGTCAGCGCATGTACGACATATTCTGACGCTTAAATTTAATCGTCATTATAGGACCATGACTGATCGAAATTCTGACTATTTTCATTTTTAAATCTACTGATGTCACGACGATCCTTCTTGCTTGGACGATGGTCGGGACGAGCTAGATTATGCAACTTTCTTTGTGATGTAATCAATTCCCGGCGTGCAATACTGACTTCGGTTTCTTCATACAGTTTTTGTGCCACGGGTGCAGGTCCACGAACATCAGAAAGTTCCTTAACCAGCACGGTTTTTTTGTCGATGCCTTGCTGAATCGTCAGTTCCATACCAACACGGACTTCGCGCGATACCTTGACACGTTCACCATTGTGATGGACTTTGCCACCTTCAATCGCATGTTTGGCAATCGAGCGGGTTTTAAAAAACCGTGCTGCCCACAGCCATTTGTCTATACGCATGCCTACCGCATCTTCGGGTAAAGACGATTTACGCATATTTTTTTTCTACCTCAGCCTGATTTAAATGAGTGATTAAATCTGTTAATTGGTGCAGCATCGGGTAATTACAAGTCTGGCGTGCTACTTTGGCTGAAGAGGGTTGCTGGATGCTGAACAGGTTCTGAATGCCATAGGCTTTGGCACCATTCAGAACTTTTTCGGTATCATCAATAAAATAAGCATGTGCAGGGTCAAATGGATGCAACGCATTCAGGCCTTGCCAGAATTCGATAAATTCTTTGGCATGCCCAATCGTTTCTGAGCTGACGATGACATCGAAATAATCTCTTAAATTTAAATGATCCAGTTTAAATGCTAGACCCGCACAGTCAGCATTGGTGGCCAGCCAGATTGGATAACCATTATTTTTAAGATAATCGAGCAATTTGAGACAATGAGGGCGCAAGGCGACTTTATCTTTATGTTCAATTTGCATCGCCAGAACATCGACTTCGACTTTAGCCGTCCAGAAGCGTGAAGAGTACCAGTTTAAGGTATGATTATGTTCCTGATAGAATGCATAGAGTGTCGCCTGGCTGTGTTCCAGGCTACAGCCATGTGTGGCAGCATAACGCACAGGCAATAACTCGTTCCAGATGAAATCGTCGTAGGCAAGATCAAGTAAAGTGCCATCCATATCGAAAATTATGGTAGGTTTTTCAGAGCATTTTGACATATTTAGGTTTTCTATGTTTAAAGCAACAGCAGCACCACAAGATCCAATGATTTTGCAGTTTGTGCCCATTTTGACACAAGCCTGTGAAATTTTGCGAGAAGAATATCAGCGTTATTGTTCTGGTGCAGCTTTTGATGTCATCAAAAAAAATGATAATTCTCCGGTGACTCAGGCAGATTTTCGGGTCAATACTTATCTGACCCAAGCTTTGGCAGAGATTTCGAGCTTGCCTTTACTGTCTGAAGAAGGACAGGAGCATGAACGTCGCTCATGGTCAGAATTCTGGTTACTGGATCCGTTGGATGGCACCAAAGAGTTTTTGCACCAGCGCTCCGAATTTACCATTAATTTGAGTCTGGTCAGAGGCAGTTTGACCACTTTTGCCATATTAGCGGTCCCTGAGCAGCAACTGATTTATTTCTGTCCTGAGCAGGGCTTGCCTTATAAATATGATATCCAAAAGATGACATGGTTTGCTTATGAAATGCTTTCAACCACTAAAACGATTGCTGTGGGATTGAGCCAAAGTAGCCAGCAGAAACCGAAATATCTCGAATACTTGCAAAGTCTGGCCAAGCTCACGCAATACACTGAATTTAAAGCGGGCAGCGCTTATAAATTTTGCATGATGCTGGAAGATCAGGTGGATATCTATCCACGTTTTCATCCGACCTCGGAATGGGATACCAGCGCTGGTCAATGTATGCTCGAACGGATTGGTGGTGGTCTGGTCGATTTAGAAGGCCGTCCATTTATTTATAATCATCGGGATACTTTGCTGAATGGCGGATTCATTGCTTATAAGAATAATGATATGAAAATTATTGCATTGCAGGCGGTTTCTGACATGCAGGCCGAGCATTGAGCAAAATTCTGAGCGTGTTATAGTGGTGCTTAACCTATTACCAATCCAGAGTTGGCTGTAACGTGTCCCTGAAACTGCTTCCACCGAGTATGTTGAGTGCAATTGATTTATTGCCTGATGTACAAACGCCTGTCACCTTATTCACACGGCATTCGATTCGTGAGGAGGTTCCGGGGCAGGGTTTGGCAGGCTATGATCTGCAACTGACCAATCAGGGGCGGGATCTGGCGCAGGAATGGGGTGCTTATCTAGCTGATCAAACTGATCGTGTGATTCATCACTGTATTTCAAGTCCGATCCAGCGTTGTATTGATACCGCTGCATTGATGATTGAGGGGGCAGATGCGGTTACCCCTGAGCAGAATACCCATCGTATTGAAATTATTGAACAGGGACTTCTAGTGGAGCCTGGCAGCTTTGTGCTGGATATTCAAAAAGCAGGGCCTTATTTTGCCAAGCAAGGTGCGCTCGGTTTTATTAACAGTTTTGTCAATAATGCCTTGCCGGGGATGAAACAGCCGATTCATGGCGTAGTGGATGTACTAGAACTGATTTACAACACCCATCCACAAAATAAATATGGGCTAAGTTTGGCCGTTAGCCACGACACTATTCTGGCAGCGATGATTGCAGTGATGTCAGGGCGTCAGGATGTCAGTCGGGAAGACTGGCCAAAAATGATGGAAGGTCTGTTTGTTTGGTTTGAAGGTGATGTATTCCTGGAATCCAAACTGAAATGGATCTGGCGCGGACAGGTACACGAATTGGATATTGCTGATTTTAAACGTTCCCAACTTTCTTAAATGAAAATATTCTTTCAAAACTCAATTGTTCGCAGCAGTTGAGTTTTTTATTGGGGAGTTAGGAATTATGAAGATGGTGTGGCCTTTCATATTGACCATTCAATAAAAGTCAGTCTAAAACGATAAAAATAAATTTTAAACTGCACCTTTTTACATTTATAGGGTGAAAATTCAATAATGTAAGTATAAAAATTATCTATGCTTAATAAATATAGAAATATTCATTTTGAGGAAAATTATGAAAGTTATCACAATTTTTAGCCTGATCGCGATTCTGGGTTTAACCGCATGCCAAAAACGGGATACTGATAATACGAAACAGGATAAGACTACTTCGCCATCCTCTATGGATAAAGATCAATAATCTAAAAAGGGAGGTGCGACTTATTTTTTTATCTCATCGTATTGGCAGGATGAGGGGCATCTAAACGGATTGTTTTTCTGATTTCTTGAAATTTCAGGCACAAAAAAAGCCCTAAAAAGGGCTTTTTTCATTTGCGATTAGTTAGAAGCTAGTGCTTTAACTTGCGCGTTCAAGCGGCTCTTATGACGAGCTGCTTTGTTTTTATGGATGATGCCTTTGTCAGCCATACGGTCGATTACTGGAACAAGCGATTTGTACGCTTCAGTAGCAACAGCATAGTCATTAGTGCTGATAGCAGCTAATGTACGTTTAAGATAGGTACGAACCATAGAACGCAAGCTTGCGTTGTGTTTGCGTGCTTTAACGTTTTGACGAGCACGTTTTTTAGCTTGAGCAGAGTTTGCCACTCGTGCACTCCTTGAAATAGATTGGTCTGGGCGGGCTGAAACTCAACTGAAAACCAACATCAGAGGAATTATCACCAGCCCGTAAACAAGTGCCATATTTTGATTAAACTAAGCACCGAAGTCAAGTCTTGACATGCTTTGACAACATTTTAGATGCAGAAAAATTCTAAAGAAAACGTTAGATTAGTATTCCACCTAGGAGATCGTATAAAAAATGACTAAATCACTGACTCATCCCATCGTGATAGGTGCCACCGGCTTGGTGGGAAAACAACTGATAAAACGTTTGCAAGATGAGCCGACTTGCCAGCAGATTACTGCAGTGGTCAGAAAACATCAAAATGATCTGGATGCTTTGGATAAAGTTCAACAACTGGTACTGGAAGATTTCCTGATGTTGAATGATCAGGATGTCAGCAAGCATAGCCATGGTTTTAGCTGCCTGGGCAGCACCATGAAAAAGGCCGGATCCAAACAGGCATTTTATAGTATTGACTATACCATAAATGCTCACTTTGCAGAACTGTTACAACAAACTTCAGCGCATTACCTGTTGCTGAGTGCAATGGGTGCCGATCCACAATCTCATTTTTACTATAATCGGGTCAAAGGTGAACTGGAAGAATATATACAAACATTGTCCTTGGACAGAATCAGTTTGATTCGACCTTCATTGCTCATTGGTGAACGTCCAGAGCAGCGTTTTTTGGAAGATATCGCGCAGCAGGTTTACCACAAAGTATCGCGTTTTATTCCAGATAGTTTTGCCTATAAGCCAGTGACAGCCGATCAGGTGGCTCATACTATGGTCGAGGCCGCGCTAACTCAGACGGTAAAATTTGAAATTTATGATAATTTACGCATACAAAAAATGAAATGAGGGGAAAACACCGTGTCTACAGCAGCATTTGTCACCTGTGACTTGTTAGATGATCATCCAGAACTAGAGCTTCAGGTAGTGACACCTTGCCTGGACGGTAAATTTTTCAAGAGTTATGGGGCGCGCAAAACCTTTGGCGGTCAGATTGTGACAGTAAAATGTTTTGAAGATAACTCACGGATCAAAGAATTATTGGCCACAGATGGAACAGGCAAGGTCTTGGTCGTAGATGGCGGTGCATCGATGCGTTGTGCCTTGATGGGTGACCTGATTGCAGAATCAGCAGTCAAAAATCACTGGAATGGCGTAATTATTTACGGTTGCGTCCGTGATGTCGATGCGATTGCTGAACTTGATCTTGGGGTGCATGCATTGGCGGCTATTCCACAAAAGAGTAATCGCAAGGGTGTGGGTGAAGTTGATATCTCTCTCTGCTTTGGTGGTGTCACGTTTAATGCTGGCGATTATGTCTATGCAGACAATAATGGTATTGTGGTGTCTAAAACAGCTTTAGTGGCTTAATCGGCCGGAATCTGCATTTCTGCATGAAAGAATAACAACAAAACTTATCTGTACCCTGAAAGACAGGATGCCTAGATTCTGTCTTTCATTCATATAAAACAAAAATAGGAAAATACTATGTTGAGTCATCAAATCAAGGTTGCACAAGCCTTAGCCTCTTCAATCGCCCAAGGAGGGCGTGGCATGGTTGGAACGCCATTTCCGAATCAGCCTGAAAAATCAATCAAGCTCTATGAATTTGAAGGTTCACCTTTTTGTCGTCGAGTGCGTGAAGTGCTGACCTTACTCAATCTGGATTATGAAGTCTATCCATGCCCGAAGGGCGGTACGAAATATCGTCCGGCCGTAAAACAGTTGGGCGGCAAGACCCGCTTTCCATTTTTAGTAGATGAAAATACAGGCGATCAGATGTATGAGTCGCAGGATATTATCCATCATCTATTCAAGCATTATGGCAAAAGTGGCAAAACGCCAAAGAAATATGCAACTTATCCGAAAATTCCAGTCGCTGCTTTTGCCGGAACAATTATTAATGGCGCTCGCGGAGTCTGGGTCAATGAACAGGTGCTTGATCGTCCGGCACCGGAACAGCTATTGGAATTATGGGGGTTTGAAGCCAGTCCTTTTGTCCGGGTGGTACGTGGTGTTCTGTCAGAGCTTGAAATTCCCTTTGTTTTTCATAATGTCGCCAAAGAACGTTGGCAGGATTATGGACCAGCCAAGTTACGTTTAAAGCCGGGGAAATATGAACCGCTTGCGGGTGGCAAACGTGAACAGTTGTTTGAAATGATGGGAAATACAATTCAGCTGCCTTATCTGGTCGATCCAAATACAGGGGTGAGCATGTTTGAATCGGCTGAGATTGTGAAATATCTAAAACAGCAATATGGTACTGCTTAAAGTAGGAAGCTTGTGTAACTTCAAAGATTTTCTATCTAGAACTGCCATCTTATCAACAGATGGCATTTTTTTATCTGTGTTTAGTGTGAGAGATATTATGTATCTCTAATGCGCATAAAACCAAATCTTATAAATAAATGAAAAAAACCATGATTTTTAGAGCTTTATTGTTTATATTTTAATCTTCAGCGGAACATAACAATAAATATAAGGGGCGTGCTTATGACAGCACCAGAGGCAGTCTTGCCAGTACCTGTATTAATCGTTGAAGATGAATATGTCATTCAGCGCCGTTTAAAAATTATATTAACTAATCTAGGTTATAACGAAGACGTTTTGCTATTTGCCAATACGGTTAAAGAGGCATATTCCATAGTTCAGCAACAGCCGATTGCACTGGCTTTGGTGGATCTGGGGTTACCAGATGGGAATGGGATTTCAATTATTGAAAAAATCCGTGAACAGGACGCACAAGCGTTGATTCTGGTGGTGTCTGCCTGGAGTACCCAGGATAGCCTATTTAGCGCAATTCAGGCCGGTGCAACCGGTTATGTGCTGAAAGAACGGGATGATGTTGAAGTCGCCTTGGCCATTCGCAGTATTTTACGTGGCGGTGCACCGATTGATCCTTTTGTTGCCCGTGAAATTTTAAAACAGATTTCTATTCTCAGCATTTCAGCAACAGTAGAGCAGAACAGGTCAGCTGCGGATCAGGAAACGCTCACACAGCGGGAGCAGGAAATCCTGTCCTTGGTTGCGCAAGGTCTGAGTAATCGTGAAATTGCCGAGCAGCTCTGTGTATCACGCTATACCGTCGAAAGTCATATCAAGCATATTTACCGCAAACTCTCGGTCAGTAAACGTACCAAGGCGGTCAGTACCGCACGGCATCTGGGAATTCTGTAATGTCATCTGCCTGTTCCAGAAGCAGCAAACGGCAGCGACTGAAATGGATCGGTGTTTTTGTCCTGTGCAGCTGGCTTTGCTTGTTCTGTAGTATCAGTCAGGCACAAAACCATTTTCAGATTAATGATCTTTGTCAGGTGAAGATCGAATATATTCAGAAGGTTCAGGCTCAGGGTCCTACCGAGATGCCGACATCGGGCTGGCAAAGCGTACGTTTGCCGGATAACTGGCAGAATAACTGGAAGAATTATCATGGGGGTGCCTGGTACAAGATTGTCTGGCGTTGGTCATGTCAGGACAATATTCGTCTTGCAGAACCGGTTGCCTTTTCTATTGATTATATTAATTCGGCAGGTGCCGTGTTCCTGAATAGTGACTTGCTTTGGTCTGACCGGAACTTGCAAGAGCCCTTGTCGAAAAGCTGGAATATGCCGCGTTACTGGGTTTTCCCGATTAGCGGTTTGCGTAAAGACAGTAATGAAATCCTGATTTATGTAAATGGCTACAGTTTCCAAAGCGCGGGCCTGGGCAATATTCAGTTTAATAATGTGTTGGTGAATAGCCAGCAGTATTTGGAAAAAATCTGGGATCGCCGTACCGTATTCCAGATCAATATGATTTTCTCTGCCACGATTGGGCTGATCTGTTTCATTATCTGGTTATTCCGGCGTTCAGAAACCACTTTTGGCTGGCTGGCACTCAGTTCACTGTTGTGGATTCTGTTTATTTCCAATGTCTTGACTACAGAAAATTTTCCATTTCACTCCACGATTTCGGCAAGTAAAGCCAACATGCTTTTTTTTGTTGCCTATATCCATTGCTTCTGTCTGTATCTGATCCGCTTTGTAAAACAGAAATTTAAGCAGTTGGAGCGAGGATTTATTCTGGTCAGCGTTCTGTCTAGCTTACTGGTTATGATCAGTCCCTTGGATTATCTGGAGCAGGTATTGGGTGGAGTGTTTATCTTCTATGTATTGCTCTTTGTCAGTTGTACTGTGTATATCAGCTATCAGGCCATCAAAACCCGAAATGGAGAATATCTCTTCCTGATGCTATGTCTCTGGGGGATTTTGCTGTGTGTAGTCATCGACCTGATCATGTTGAACCAAACCAAGGTCAATGAATTTTCCCCTTTATCGCCCTATACCTCACCGATTATTACCCTGTTTGTGGTGCTGATTATGGGCACACGCTTGAATCGCAATGTCAGGAAAATCGAAAAATTCAATACCCAGTTAGAACGTAAAGTCCAGCAGGTCAGTGCCGACCTGAATAAAAGCCTGAACGATAAACATCAACTGGAGCTGGCGAATGTTCGTCTGCAAGAGCGGATTAATCTGTCACATGAACTGCATGACGGGTTGGGAGGGTCTATTGTGCGTTCCATGATTCTGGTGGATCAAAGTAGCGAAACAGTTTCTAAACAGCAGTTTCTTTCCATGCTGAAACTGCTCAGAGATGATCTCAGACAAATCATTGACAGTGGTTCATCTATTGAAAATAAAGTCCCACAAACGCCGGTACTCTGGATCGCACCGGTACGTTATCGTTTTACCCAGCTGATGGAAGAAATGGGGATTGTAGTTGAATGGTCATTTCCAAAAGTCTGGCAGCGTGAACCGACGGCATTACAGTGTTTGACCTTGATCCGAGTAGTCGAAGAAAGTCTGACCAATATCATTAAGCATAGTCAGGCCAGTCAGGTAAAAGTCAGTCTGGAATATTCCCAGCCACATCAGCTTACTTTAAGCATTCAGGATAATGGCATCGGTTTCGATGCTGACATGGTGCAAAAAAATGGTCTGAGTATTGGAATGCGCAGCATGAAAATGCGGGTTGAGCGCATGGGAGGATTGTTCCAGATTGAATCTGAACAAGGAGATACGCTGATTCGTGTTGTATTAGAGCTGTATCAGCCTTAATTAGTTAGAATTCTAGACTCTAAAAATAAAAAAGAGGATCATGTGATCCTCTTAAAATTATTGCCTAAATAGAACCGTGGAAAGATTACTCGTCTTCTGGCGGTGGAACCAGCATCAACACGGCTTCATTTAATAATGCAGCAACATCTTCCAGAATTTCTTCATCAGCGAAGTCTTCACCGAATAACAGCGCTTCACCATCTGCAAGCTGTTTGAGTTTTGCGGTAAATGTCTCAGAGATGCACACACCCTCACCATTTGCCCAGAACAGAACGTCGCCGTCCGTTTCAGTATAAAGCAGGCGTGACGCAGGTTCGAGCATCAGGCTATAGCCCTGATCGAGTGCTTCTTCCAGATCACCTGTACCGATTTCTTCTGCTTCAGGCAGGTTTTCAGGATATTTAGGTTCGGACATCAAGCTCATGATGGCATCTTCGAGAACATTGGAATTATGCAGTTGCTGCATGATGTGTTCTTTCAGATATTCCAGCTCATTGCTGCTCACTTCACCGATAGCACCGACTTGATCACGGATGATATCCAGCAATGGGTTACGCAGCGTTTCATTTTCAGAGAATTTATCCCCGACACGATCCATCATGTCACTGATATTTGGCATGCGGAAACCGAATGAATAAGTCAGGCAGTCATCTTCAGCCACGCCGTAATGAGCCAGACCAGGCGGCACATAGAGCAAGTCGCCAGGTGCCAGCACTTCATCAAAGTTCACTTCTATTTCAGGCAATAATTTAAGCGGTTGACCCGGAACAAATGGAGTTTCGGTATCACACATTTGCCCAAGCTGCCAGCGACGATGGCCATAGCCTTGTACCAGAAACACATCATAGAAATCGAAATGCTTGCCGACTGAACCGCCTTGCGGTGCATAAGACACCATGATGTCATCGCGACGCCATTGTGGAATAAATGGGAATTTTTTCCAAAGTGCCGACAGGTCAAATGAATAGTGATCTACAGCCTGAACCAAAAGCGTCCAGAGCTTGGGCATTTTCTGGAAATCTGCTTTGAGCAAAGGTGAAGATTTCACGCTCCATTGATTCGGATCACGATCTTTCTGCTTGATGAGACGGGCAGTGACATGTTCTTCAAGCGCAAGTTCCATCACATCATTGGGTTCAAGCAAACTGGCGATTTCAGGCATTGCATTACGCACCAGTAAAGGTTTCTTTTGCCAGTATTCGCTAAGGAATTGTTCAGCGGTAATACCGCCTAATACGTCTAAAGGTTGAGACATAGATTACAGCCTGAATTTAAATGGGAGATTAAGGAACCAAAATTTTTAATTCACGAAGAATATGACAGAGCTTGATCATTGGCATGCCCATCAGCGTGGTCTGATCTTGTCCGATCATTTCTTCAAACAAGCTGATACCGAGGCTTTCACATTTGAAACTGCCTGCACAATGCAAAGGTTGTTCAATTTCGACATAACGCTCGATTTCGACCTGAGACAGTTTGCGGAACTTGACTTTATAGTGTTCAACCAGACTTTGTTCAAAACCGGTCGATAGCTGCTGCACACTGAGCGCAGTACTAAAATAGACAATCTTGTCCGAGTTGGCTTGTAGCTGGCGAATGGCCTTTTCAGTCGTTAACGGTTTGCCAATAAAAATATCCGGCGCACCTTCACGCCATGCCACCTGATCTGAGCCGATCACAATCGCTTCTGGATTTTGTTCAGCAATATATCTGGCTTTCTCAAAAGCCAGTCGTTGTGCCAGATCATCTGCGTGATTTTCCCCGCGAGGAGATTCATCAATATCCGGTACCATGGAAATATAATTAATATGCAGACGATCCATCAGCGCTTTGCGGGTTTGACTGGACGATGCCAAGATAATCTGTGCAGAATTCATTAGACAGCATATTCCTCAAGAATATTTAACGGTACATACGCCAGAACAGCTTTGTGACAGGCTTGTAGCTTGATCGGTGGAGCTTGACCCGCTTCATAGGCTTCGACCCAGCGCGTTACGCAGATACACCAGAAATCGCCAGGTTGCAGGCCCGGGAAATCCAGTTCGGGCAAAGGCGTAATCAGGTCATTACCGACTTTTTGAGAAAAATTCAGAAATTCTGAGGTCATTTGCGCGCAAACCGTATGCTGGCCCAGATCGGTGGTCGCAGTATGGCAAAAGCCATTGCGGAAATATCCGGTAATCGGATCGAAGCAACAGCTGGACAAAGGCTCACCTAACACGTTCAAACGGTTAAGATTTGGATCAGGATGTATCGACATAGGGACTGAATCTAAAAGAGGCTTTTTTCTATCATAACAAAACTTTGGCATTCATAATGTTTTCTGCAAAAGATGCTAACCTTTTTCTGCATAATCATTTAAAATCGCCTGGTTTTAATATCTATAAAGTGAGCTCTACATGAACTTTCAGCGTATGACTGACCTCGATTTAGCAGGTAAACGTGTTCTGATCCGTGAAGATTTAAACGTTCCTGTTAAAAATGGTGTGATCACCAGCGATGCGCGTCTTCGTGCAGCATTGCCAACGATTAAAGCAGCACTAGAAAAAGGCGCTGCAGTCATGGTGTATTCTCATTTGGGTCGTCCGGTTGAAGGTGAGCCTAAAGCTGAACAGTCACTTGCTCCTGTAGCGGCTTACTTGACTGAAGCTTTGGGCCAAGAAGTGAAACTGTTTACTGACTATTTAGATGGCGTTGATGTTCAGCCAGGTCAGGTAGTTCTACTGGAAAATTGCCGTTTTAACGTCGGCGAGAAGAAAAACAATCCTGAACTTGCAGCAAAATATGCAGCATTGTGTGATGTATTCGTGATGGATGCCTTTGGTACAGCACACCGTGCAGAAGCATCTACTGAAGGCGTAGCGCGTCTGGCTAAAGTTGCAGCTGCAGGTCCTTTACTGGCAGCTGAACTTGATGCGCTTGGTCGTGCACTGCAAACCCCTGAAAAGCCAATGGTGGCGATTGTTGCAGGTTCTAAAGTCTCTACCAAGCTAGATGTTTTAACCTCACTTTCTGACATTTGTGATCAATTGATCGTTGGTGGGGGTATTGCCAACACGTTCCTTGCTGCGGCCGGTTATAACGTGGGCAAATCATTGTGTGAAAAGGATCTGATCGATACGGCAAAAGCCATTGCTGCAAAAGTAGCAGTTCCACTTCCAATTGATGTTGTCGTGGCAGATGCCTCTGAAATTAACTTTGAAGACTTCCTGGGTTCATTGGCTGCTGCAAAAGCAACGGTGAAAAACGTTGCAGATGTTGCTGATAACGACATGATTCTGGATGTAGGCCCGGAAACTGCGAAAGCATTTGCAGAAATCCTGAAAACCTCTAAAACCATTCTTTGGAATGGCCCAGTCGGCGTATTTGAAGTAGATCAATTCGGTGAAGGTACTAAAACTTTATCTTTAGCGATTGCTGAATCTGAAGGTTTTTCGATTGCGGGCGGTGGGGATACACTTGCTGCGATTGATAAATATGAAGTGGCTGACAAAATTGGTTATATCTCGACGGGTGGCGGTGCATTCCTTGAATTCGTTGAAGGTAAAACCCTTCCTGCTGTTGCAGTACTTCTAGAACGTGCTTAATTGTATGTCCTAAGCTAAAAAGCTGGCCCAGTGCCAGCTTTTTTTATGTCATTTTTTTGACAGCGAAAATTTACCCTTCATGGCTTCGTCATTAAAATGCAATAAATCTGTCATAAGATGCAGTCATTAAATCACCAAATGACGAGAATACGTGATGAAGAAACAGTTAACTATTGCAGTATTATTAGCAGCATCTCTGGCATTGACTGCGTGTGCAAAACAGGAAAGCGCACCAGAAGCTGAAGCAGAAAGTTCGGCAGCAGTGGCAGATCAGACGGTGACTCCAGAACAGCAAGCCGCCATTGATGCCATTGACCAGCCAATTTTAGATGAAAAAAATACTGATATTCCAGCTGAAGTTGCCAATGCGCCAGCCGATGAAGCAACTGCAGACGAGTCAGTTGCTGCGACTTCAGAGCCTGTAGCACCTTAATCCGGTTGATGTGACACAAAATCCCTGCAAATGCAGGGATTTTTTTTAAATAGTGTTATTTGTTGCTGAATTGAAACCTTTGAACATGTAGAATATGTGGCATTCACTGGGAGGATATTATGGCTCTTATTTCATTGCGCCAGCTCTTGGATCACGCCGGCGAACATGCTTACGGCGTACCAGCATTTAACGTAAACAACTTAGAACAAATGCGTGCAATTATGCTTGCAGCAGATGCAACCAATTCACCTGTTATCGTACAAGCATCTGCGGGTGCGCGTAAATATGCAGGCGCTCCGTTCTTGCGTCACCTGATTTTGGCTGCAATTGAAGAATGGCCACATATTCCAGTGGTAATGCATCAAGACCACGGTACCAGCCCTGACATTTGTCAACGTTCAATCCAGTTAGGCTTTTCATCAGTGATGATGGACGGTTCACTCGGTGAAGACGGTAAAACACCAACTTCATATGAATATAACGTTGATGTGACTCGTCGTACAGTTCAAATGGCACATGCGTGTGGCGTATCTGTTGAAGGTGAAATCGGTTGTTTGGGTAGCCTTGAAACAGGTATGGCGGGTGAAGAAGATGGCGTAGGCGCAGAAGGCGTACTGGATCATTCTCAACTCCTCACTTCAGTTGAAGAAGCACGTAGCTTCGTTGCTGATACCAATGTTGATGCGCTTGCAATTGCAGTAGGTACTTCACACGGTGCGTACAAGTTCACGCGTCCACCTACAGGTGATATTCTTGCGATTGACCGCATTAAAGAAATTCACGCAGCACTTCCAAATACGCATCTTGTCATGCACGGTTCAAGCTCTGTGCCACAAGAATGGTTGGCAGTGATTAACCAGTATGGCGGCGACATCAAGGAAACTTACGGTGTTCCGGTTGAACAGCTGGTTGAAGCGATCAAACACGGCGTGCGCAAGATTAACATCGATACTGACTTGCGTTTAGCATCTACCGGTGCAATGCGTCGTATGATGGCAGAAAAACCAAGCGAATTCGATCCACGTAAATTCTTCAGCGCAACTGTAGATGCAATGAAGCAAATCTGTATCGATCGTTACGAAGCTTTTGGTACTGCAGGCAATGCAGACAAGATTCGCCCAATCTCTTTAGAGAAAATGGTGTCACACTATAAATAATTCCCAGTGAATCATTTATAAAAAAAGCCCACTGCAAATGTGGGCTTTTTTGTAGACTCATAAATATCAAGAATAAGAGCAGCATATGGAACTGATTTTCGCAGCAGCGCTATGCAGCGTTGCGGTCTCAATATTATTAAAAGTCGCCAAAAATAAGGGCTTGAGTCCGATATACATGATTAGCTGGAACTATATGACAGCCAGTCTCTTGTGTTTTTTCTGGTTTAAGCCTGATATTCAGCATATTTCAATGTCTCAGACACCTTGGTTGCTTATTCTGGCTCTGGGCATTTTACTTCCGAGCGTATTTCTGTTTCTGGCCAAGGCTTTGCAAACGGCTGGAATTTTAAAAACCGAAATTGCCCAGCGACTCTCGGTAGTTTTGTCACTGGCTGCAGCCTATTTCATTTTTCAGGAACAGTTTAATCAGCTGAAAATACTGGGGATCGCTTTAGGTATTGGCGCAGTGTTGTGCATCCTGTTTTCACATCGACAAAGTACAGGACAGGGCAGTCAGGGAATGTTGTATCTGGGCTTGGTCTGGGTCGGTTATGCGCTAATAGATGTATTGTTGAAATACACGACCAGTCTAGGTTTGCAATTCGCCGTGGCGCTGAATCTGATGTTTGTCTGCGCCCTGATCATTTCGATGGGCTATCTGTTAATCAAATATAAAAGCTTGGGCTCGATGCAGAATATCGGCGCTGGTCTGTTATTGGGTTTCCTGAATTTTGCCAATATTGCTTTGTATGTCAAAGCCCATATGCTGCTTAAGGATTCACCTGCGATCGTCTTTGCTGGCATGAATATTCTGGTGGTGGTATTTGGTGTCATTGCAGGTCTGGTATTCTTTAAAGAGCGGCTCAAACCTGCAAGTGCTGTAGGGCTGTTGTTAGGCTTGACTAGTGTGATTTGCCTAGCTTATGCAATGTCTGCTTGACATAAGAAGATGCAAATTCAATCGGATGTCGGAGCTGGTCACCTGCTTCGGCCAGTCCAAGCAATAAACCGGCCTGTTGGCAGTCTGGACAGTGCGGATAACGATGCTGTTGATCTTTATAGTGTTGGAGATAAATTTTATCGCAATGATGGCATTCAAATTTCAGGGATTTGGATGTAAGGAGCGACATAGATGACCTCTATTGTTATTCTATTAGATGTAAATTAAATAAAGCAAAAAATAGGCCCGAATTGATATGGAAAGGGGCGCTTGACCCCTTTTATAGCATAAATCCCTTACAGTTTGGTGAAAATATCTTCAGCGGCAAGACGTGATTTAGGCAGTTTGGCATTGAAATCATTTTCACTGCGATAGCCTAAAGTCAGCAGTACAGAGGGAATCAAGCCCTGTTCTGCAAGTTGTAATTCTTCATTAATTATCTCTTCATCAAAACCGCCAATTGGTGTGGCATCAACCCCTTCAATTCCGGCAGCCAATAGCATTTGACCGAGTGCAATAAAGGTCTGGTTTTCAGCCCAACGCTGAATATCACCTTTTTCATTACGATAATAATCAATATAACCTGCACGGGTGTTTTTCTGACCTTCCTTGGCGGATTCATCTTTAAATCGGCCACTGAGATCATCGCGGTTCAATAAGTTTTCCAGATGTAGCTCATTAATATCGGCTTTGGTGCAGAATAAAATGGTATGGGATGAATCCAGAACTTTGGGTGCATTGTAGGCATAAGTACCGACTAAGGCTTTGGCAATGCGCTGTTTGGCGGCATCATGATCGGCAATAAAAAAATGCCAAGGCTGAATATTGATTGAAGAGGGTGCCAGACGCAAAATTTCTAATAAACGCTCGAACTGTTCTGCCGGGATTTTCTTGCTAGGATCATAGGCTTTAGTGGTATAGCGGGTCTGTGTGATCTTGAGTAAATCCATCAATGGGCTCCAATCTTTTTAAATAAACAGCGAGTAGAAGTTTTAAATATATACATTTTTCACATCCCCCGATTATTACAATAAAAAAGCATCAGGCAAAGCCTGTTCTGAGATGATCTTGAGCTGGATTCAAGCAAAACTTAGAGTTAAATCAGATTAAAACCCAGTTTTTGTCTATTGGCACTTTTAAGCGAGAAGCGTTTAATAAGAGATATCGCCGGCAACATGCAAATAGGTTAGCGGATGCAAGTCACCAATTACTTTAAACACAAATTGAAAACCCAGCAGCAAATCGGCTTATGGATTGGACTGGCCGATGCCTATGGAACCGAGATTGCGGCAAATGCAGGCTATGACTGGTTGTTGATTGATGGTGAGCATGCCCCCAGTGATCTGAGAACGACCTTGTCACAACTGCAAAGTATTGCTGCTTATCCCTCGCAAGCCGTAGTGCGGCCACCCATTGGCAGCGTACAACTGATCAAGCAACTCCTTGATATCGGTGCACAAACGCTGTTGATTCCGATGGTAGAAACCGTGGAACAGGCCGAACTCATGGTCAGGGCAGTCCGTTATCCGCCTGAAGGAATTCGTGGCGTTGGTGCTGCACTGGCACGTGCCACCCGCTGGAACAGCATTCCAAATTATTATCAGACGGCACATGAAGAAATCTGTTTATTAATCCAGATTGAATCAGTCACAGGACTTGAAAATCTGGATGCTATTCTTCAGATCGACGGGATTGATGGCGTGTTTATTGGCGCCGTTGATCTATCTGCCACTATGGGTTATCAAGGTGATCCGAATCATCCTGAAGTACAAAAAGCTGTAATTGATGCAATCCAGCGGATTCGTTCTGCAGGCAAAGCTGCAGGAATTCTGTCAACCCAGCATGAAGTGACGCAAAAATATATCGAACTTGGCACTGAGTTTGTAGCAGTGGGCGTAGATACCAGTGTTTTGATGAATTCCTTGCGTGATCTATTGGGGAAATATAAAAAGGATATCAATGTGATTAATCCGACTAGCGGTTATTAATCAACAAGAGATTCTGAATGAATAGCTTGCTTAGATTTTTAGTTTATTTTTAACCGGAAATTCTTTAGATGAGCTATTCATTCAGCCATAAGAAAATCATAATGAACCTTCAAGATGCAGAAAAATTTTTACAAGAACAGCAGAACATCTTAGAGAACCAACGTCAGCAAAAAACTAGACGAGTGCAACAAGCCTTTTTTATGATTCACGTACTGTTTGTAGCCTTAAATGCTATTCTCTTGATCCTAAATTATCAAAAGACGGGAGAGTGGAACTTGCTGTACCTCGGGCTGAGTTTCATGTCTCTAATATTGATTTTAAGGTATTTAAAGACAGGTTCTGTTTATCAACGGAAATGAAGTAACGTTAAAATGAATTTTAGATCATAAAAATCAAAAGCCTAATAATTAACAAAGCATGAAAAAAGTTCTTAAAAATCCCATTCTATTGTCATTACAATGTAATTTTGCTTTTGCTGGATAAATAGCTTACACTGGTTGCACTTCAAGCAAGTACTGTTCTTGCTTCTATTATTATTTTAAGCTGATTGTGATGTACTTTTTAGTTCAAGTATTTGAACTCAAATAAGATCTACTAGCCATAGAACTATTATGTAAACTAGGTTGTTATTAATCTCTCTCCATATAGTCACAAAAAGCTCATATCGTGTGAGTAAATATTTTGATCAAAATCAATGAATGGCATATTGCCACTGCCGCTGATGGCAATGAAATTAACGTGAAACTGGTTCCATTAAAGCGCAAGCAAAATACAATGGACGGTTTTATCTGGGTTGAGGTCGGTAAAATGATTCAATTGCCAACGGGTGAGGAATTTCAGTTCAATCTCGATGGTAAAAGTTTCTATACTGGGGTAAACCAGCTTTATCGTCTGTGTTAAGCAGATCAATATCGTAAAAAGTGGCTGATTAATATCGCCACTTTTTTAGTTTCAGGGTATCAAAACTTTGATCTTCCTGAATTTCCAGAATCTCTGCACTGTCTTCTTTCCAGTCGCCTAGTACAATTCTTCTTTTCTGGGCTAACTGATGAATGGCTGCGCGATGCGTATGACCATGGATCAGTACATCTACATCCTGTAATTCCAGCTCAACTGCATGTGGGTTGACGTCCATCACTTCATAGCTTTTAAACTGTTGTGCCTGATGGCTTTGTTGACGAAAGCGGTTGGCTAGTCTGGTTCGAAATGAGAGAGGGGTTTTTCTTAAGAAGCCAAGTAGCCAGGGATGACGAATAATCTTTTTAAAACGCTGATAGGAGACGTCATCGGTACATAGGGCATCGCCATGTTCCAGGCGAAAATGTGTTCCGGCAATGATTAGCTGATCGATTTCGGGAAGAAGCTGCCCGCCAAATCGAGCTAAAAATTTACTTCCTAAGACAAAATCCCGGTTGCCGGCCTGAAAATAGACTTGATTCCCAGCCTGAGTAAACTGTTTTAATGCAGTGACAATCTCGTCCAGCCACGGAGACGTATAATCATCACCAATCCAGGCATTGAACCAGTCACCCAAAATATACAGTTGGGTATTTTGATCTTGATACTCAGTTAATAAATCTAAAAACCCCCGAACAAGTCGAGGGTGATCAGGTGACAAATGTAAATCTGAGATAAACAGATAGATCACGAATCTTTTCCTTGTTTAATTTAATCCCTCCCGACCTCCCTTTGAAAAAGGGAGGAAAACCTTATTTTGATAAAAGGTGATTCCCTCCTTTATTAAAGGACTTGCGTAGCAGTGCTACTCAGGGAGGATTTAAACTTATTCAGAAATGATTTTTGCAGATTCGATTACTACATTTTCTAGAGGAACGTCAGCGTGGTAGCCACGGTTGCCAGTACGTACGTTTTTGATTTCGTTCACAACGTCCATACCTTCAACCACTTTACCAAATACCGCATAACCCCAACCTTGAGCAGTTTTGCCAGAGTGGTTAAGGAATGAGTTGTTTTTCACGTTAATGAAGAACTGAGCAGAAGCAGAGTGCGGTGCCTGAGTACGCGCCATTGCAATCGTACCTTCGTCATTGGTCAAGCCGTTGTCTGCTTCGTTTTCGATTGCATCACGTGTTGCTTTTTCTTTGAAGTTTTCATCCATGCCGCCGCCTTGGATCATGAAACCATCAATAACACGGTGGAAAATTACGCCGTCATAAAAACCGTCACGTACGTATTCTAAAAAGTTAGCTACGGTTTTAGGTGCTTTTTCAGCATTGAGTTCTAGAACAATACGACCTTTATTGGTGTTTAATTCGACTTGAGGAAAACTCATTGTGTAATCTCCTGATCATGGACGAGTGCCATGGTTTTTTCTGAATGAGTGAAGCATAAGCAAACTACATTCGACAAGGCAAGTAAAAACATTATTTTCTTTGTTAAAAGCATAAAAATAATACCTTATTTATACGTTGATTTATCAAGGCATTTCAAATGCAGCCAGACAGGGCGTTATATTTCGGACAGGCACGAATTGAATCATTTTCCAGTTTCGTAAAGTGTTGATATTTTAGTTTTGGGCAGCTTGCTGTATTTTCACTTTTTAAAATGAGTGAATTGAAATCAAATACCGTAGTTAGCGGTTGAGAGATTAAGCACCTATAGTTAAACTAAGGAACTTTGATAATGAATATACGTACAACTTGTACGATGAAATATTCGTTAATCCCTTTTTAACTTTAGAAGTGAATGATTGATCATGAAGCCAAATGATGTTGTGACATCTCTGCCCGAGAACCCGACCCAGAAGAACAATGCAGTCGATTCAGTGCAGCAGCAAGAACAACAACCAGGCTTGGACTTTGTACGTCAGGTCATTACCGATGATTTAGCTGCTGGTCGCGTTCAACAGGTGGTGACGCGTTTTCCGCCTGAGCCGAATGGCTATTTACATATTGGCCATGTGAAAGCAATTTGCTTGAACTTCGGAATTGCTGAAGAATTTAAAGGTGTGTGTAACCTGCGTTTTGATGATACCAATCCGGATGCCGAAGAACAGGAATATGTGGATGGTATTGCCAATGACGTGAAATGGCTGGGTTTCCAGTGGGAAGGTGAGCCGCGTTATGCATCAAGCTATTTCGATCAACTTTATACTTGGGCAGTTCAGCTGATTGAGCAGGGCGATGCCTATGTGGATTTGCAAAGCCCTGAAGAGATCCGTTTAAACCGTGGTAATTTCGTTGAGCCAGGTAAAAACTCGCCACAACGCGATGCAACGGTTGCAGAAAACCTGGAACGTTTTGAGAAAATGCGCAGCGGTGAATATGCAGAAGGTCAGGCCGTTTTACGTGCCAAGATCGATATGACGTCACCGAACGTGCATATGCGTGATCCGATCCTGTATCGTATCCTGCATTCTGAACACCATCAGACTGGCGATAAATGGAAAATTTATCCAATGTATGACTATGCGCATCCACTTTCTGATGCGATTGAAGGCATTACGCATTCACTGTGTACTTTGGAATTCCAGGATCACCGTCCGTTCTATGACTGGGTGGTGGCAAAAGTTAAATCACCATCCGTGCCACGTCAGTATGAATCGAGCCGTTTGAATGTGGACTATACCATCACCTCAAAACGCAAATTGCGTAAGCTGGTTGAAGGTGGTCATGTAAATGGTTGGGATGATCCACGTATGCCAACTGTAGTGGGTATGCGTCGTCGTGGTTTCACACCTGAAGGTCTACGTGATTTCTGTCAACGTGTCGGTGTGTCGAAGGTTGATGGCAGTATCGTCGATGTAGCCATGCTGGAATACTGTATTCGCCAGTCTCTGGAAAATACCGCAGCTCGTGGTATGGCGGTGTTAAATCCATTAAAAGTGACTTTAACCAACTTGCCAGCCGATATGGACCTGACCCATTCACGTCATCCGAATGTCGATATGGGCGAGCGCGTTATTCCATTGACGACTGAGCTGTATATTGACCGTAAAGACTTTGAAGAAGAGCCACCAAAAGGCTTTAAACGTTTGATTCCAGGTGGTGAAGTCCGTTTACGTCATGCCTATGTGATCAAATGCGACGAAGTCATTAAAGATGAAAATGGCGAAGTGGTTGAGCTGAAATGTTCGATTGATCCTGAAACTTTAGGTAAAAATCCTGAAGGCCGTAAGGTCAAAGGTGTGATTCACTGGGTATCTGCGACAAAAGGCGTTCCTGCAGAAGTGCGTATTTACGACCGTCTGTTTACGGAGTCTGATCCAGAAGTGGGTGATGACTTCTTGGCAAACCTGAACCCTGAATCATTGAAGGTGGTTCAGGCCGTGATTGAGCCTGCATTAGCGCAAGCTCAGCCGGAGGATCGTTTCCAGTTTGAGCGTGAAGGTTATTTCGTGGCAGATCAATATGATCATTCCAGCGAAAAACCGGTATTTAACCGTATTCTGGATCTTAAGGACAGCTTTAAACCAGGCAAATAAGCTGGTTTAAGTCAGAATGTAAAAAGCCCAACTCTGGTTGGGCTTTTTCAATACAGCAGGGAAAATTGCATGATTGTGCGTGATAAGAATAATAGTTTGGGGTTACTGTTTGCCTGGCAGGGAACGATTCTGCCCAAGGTGCTGCCCGCATTAATCTTGGTGGTTTTTATTTCCGCTTTGCTGGTGTATTTGAGTCAGGCGCATTTCGTGAGCCTTCCTGCTGTCCCGGCAATTGGCTTTACCATCTTTGGTGTGATTCTCTCGATTTTTTTAAGTTTTAGAAATACAGCCTGCTATGATCGCTGGTGGGAAGGTCGTAAGCTTTGGGGCGCGCTGATTGCCACCACGCGTCATTTATGCCGCGACAGCCATGTGCTAGATAATCAAACCCGTGAAATGTTGCTGTATCGCATGATGCTGTTTACCCATTTGTTACGTGACCGGTTGAGACAGCAAACGCCCAGTATTCAGGATTATCAGGCGACTACCGGTTTTGAACCTAAATCATTTGAGCAATTGTCCATGCAAATCAATCCTTCACAATGGGTGCTGGAACAGATGCAAAAAGAGCTGGTGCAGCAATATAAACAGAGCAAGATCAGCGATATTATTTATAACAACCTGAATCAGCATACTGTGGCTTTGGGAGATATTCAGGCCGGTTGCGACCGGATTTTGTCAACGCCATTACCATTTTCTTATTCGGTGCTGTTGCATCGCGCGGTTTATTCTTTTTGCTTTATCTTACCTTTCAGTTTGCAGGCGAATTTAGGCCTGTGGACGCCGATACTGGTCGGATTGATTGCTTATATGCTGCTCGGGCTGGATGAGCTCAGTGCGGAGCTGGAAGAACCTTTTGGCCTGCAGGACAACGATCTGCCGCTAGATTCAATTGTACGACTAGTAGAGCGGGAAACCCTAAGCTCTTTAGGTAAAGCACTACCTGAGGCGATTCAAGCCAGAAAAGGCTATTTAACCTGATTCCTTATCGATATCATCAAAATGTAAACACGAACTTAAAATTTCTTGCTAATAAAAAATCATCGGCAGGCTGAGCTTTAAATTAACGATGTTTAAGATTGGTCAGGTCTGACACTTTAGTTTTAGCCTGATCTTGCAATTCACGGTATTGTTGCAAACGCAGATTGGCTTTATCTCTGAGCTTCTTCTTGATGTACAGCGCCAATGCGAAACTGGTGGTGGTCAGGGTCAGGAACATGCTGTTCATAAAACTCATCATCGAGCTGATATAACCAATCGTGGTCAGACGATTCATCATATAAATCACTTGCGGGCTGCTTTCTACGCCGGTAATGGCCCAGGTACACAAATGTTCGCAATTATTAATAATCAGATGATAGTTATTTTCATGCATTCTGGACCGCATGCGGCGCACCACTTTACGACCTTTATATTTTGCCGAGTCATAATGCTGCATATGAATCGGTTTGCCATGACTGAATTTTTCAATCGAGGTGATTTCAATGGGGCGTTTCTTGAATAAATGCGCAAAGCCGGAATAATGAATGACACGACCACGTCCGGCGTAAATCCCATGATGGGTATAACCGAAATGTTTAACCATAAGGTGTGCGCCTATGGGAAACCGTTTAGTCTGTTGCATATCAGAATTAAGCCATTTAAAAAGCATTGTCGTTTAATAGGAAGTGTACTGTGTTTTGCTAAATTAATCGATGCCTTGCCTGAGTTTCAGATCAGAATTGAAGAGTTATTAAGCCAAATTTAAAGGGATTTAAAGAAAGCAGAATTTAGAACATATTCTTCTGGTAAAGGTTTTAAATAGCCTAAGCAAGCCTTAACATTTCTTCAAATCAAAGGGGATCAAATAAGTTGTTTAGAGTTTTCCTGCCTGATCTCTGAAGTTTTAAAGTTGGAGTTAATAAACTATGCTGAAATAGAGAAGACCAAACCCTTCAACTATAAACTTTCAAGCATAAAAAAGCACCTGACTACGCAAGTGCTTTCTTTATACGGCTGTAACCTTGGCCGATTACTGCAATGGCAAGTGCTGAAGTTCATTCAGTTCTTTACGGCTATAGCCGCGAGATACCAGAACCTTTTTAATTCCGATGATGATTTCTTCATCAGTGGCTTTAGAAAGTGCTTCAAGAAGCTGTTCATTTGTCTTGCAAGAGCAATCATTTTCAACACAAGCAATTTGATTCTTGTGTTCATTGTGTTGTTCATGAGAAAACAACTTTTGCCAAAAACTCATAGAGCCTTCATACAACAACCTAACATAGAGTGAAATATAGCCAATTAAATAAATAAAGCAATAGGACCTATGTGATAAAAGCAGCAGTTGGTCTTGAAAATTTCCGATGGAAGCCTAAAGGTCTAACGATATTTCTTGCTGTACAAGTCAATATTTATTATTAAATACATGATTTTTAATATAAAAAATGGAGCTTTAAAAAGCTCCATTTTTGTAACAATATAATAAATTGAAACAAATTCTTTATACTTTTTCCAACAATACACCCGTTTCAACATGGTGTGTATACGGGAACTGGTCAAACATGGCGAACTTGCTAATTTTATGCGTTTGAGACAACTGTTTCAGATTGTCATATAAAGTATCTGGATTACAAGAAATGTAAATAATACGCTGGAAACGCTGTAACAGTTTCAGCGTTTCATCATCAATACCAGCACGCGGTGGATCGACAAATACCGTATCAAAATCATAAGTCGAAATATCAATTTGTGCTTCCTGTAAGCGACGGAAAACACGTTCGCCATTATACGCTTGAGTGAATTCTTCTGCAGACAAACGCGCAACCTGAATATTTTCAATCTGGTTCTGCTCAATATTCCACTCAGCTGCATAGACTGAAGATTTGGCTAATTCAGTGGCCAATACACGGCGGAACTTGGTCGAAAGTGGCAGGGTAAAGTTGCCATTGCCACAGTAGAGTTCCAGCAAATCTTTATCTGATTGCTCTGCTGCATCACATGCCCATTCCAGCATTTTTTGACAAACTTGTGCATTCGGCTGGGTGAAGCTGCTTTCGATCTGCTTGTATTTATAGCGACGGTCAAAGACCGACAGTTCTTCCACCACATATTCATCAGTCAGGACGAATTTCTGGCCACGGCTGCGGCCAATCAGTTTGATATTCAGCTTTTCCGCCAGGGCTTTTGCTGCAGGTTCCCAGCTTTCATCCAGCTTGCGGTGATAAATCAGGGAAACTAGGACTTGGCCACTTAAAGTCGCCAGAAAATGGACTTCAAATAGACGATGACCCAGATTGGCATCTGCCTTGAATGCTTCAAGTAATTGTGGCATCAAGTCATTAATGCTGCGGTCTGCAATTGGAAATTCATCAATACGAATGACTTTTTTATTGTTGTTCTCGTCACGTTCGAACATGGCATAAAACAGATCATCTTCAGTATGCCAGATCCGGAATTCAGCACGCATGCGGAAATATTTTTCAGGAGACTGGAATACTTCTAAAGCAGGTGGTTGATATTCGGCAAACTGAGCGCTGATGCGTTCAATTTTGGCTTCAAGTTGTTGCTGATAAGATGAAGTCATATGCAGTAAGAAATCGCAAATATTTTAAAGCGCAAATGGTAGCAAAAAATTGCCGATCTGCCTAAGCCTATTGTAGTTGAGCCGCTTTAAAAGCTGCATAAAAAAGACCAAACCTTCTGAGGAGAGAGATTTGGCCATCAAGAGGAAAGATTTAAGCTAAAAATGCTGAGATGATTAGACTAATTTAGAGATTATCCATCGTCATCAAGCTGGCATTGCCGCCTGCCGCTGCCGTATTGATACTGATGGCGCGTTCAATTACAAATCGCTCGACCGGAATATCATAGTTGCCCGAACTTAAATGGGTGATACCAATAATCGGACCTTTTCGGGCTGCAATGCGTTTCTGCAAATCAATCAGTTCAACAGTGTCACCATGATGCAGGACGGCATCAAATACATCTGTTTCAATATCCCGGACCACTTTAAATTGCTTGCTGACCGCAGCTGGCATCGTTGGTAAATATTTCAGAATAAAAGTATTGTCTGCCAGTACTGCAGGATGACTGCCAACCGATAAAATCGCCAGAATTTGCTGAATCTGGTCTTGCTCCGTCTGTGCCAAAGATAGAACACTTTCTCGTGGCAAGATGATGTACTGATTATCCTCACCAGTTGGGCCTTGAAGGCTAAAGCTTTGACCAGTCGCAATTTGCATGGGCGCTTTTAAAGATAAAGTTGGGAAAGTTTTAGCTACCCAGGCTTTAAACTCCTGAACAAGTTTATGTTCAACAAGTGCTGGCTCAGCTTGAGCTGCATAAGGCTGAGCCAGTTTTTTCTCGGATACTTGATGCATTAAACGATAGATATACAACGGGCCACCCGCTTTCGGGCCGGTGCCGGACAGACCTTCACCACCAAAAGGCTGGACGCCCACGACCGCACCAACGATATTGCGGTTAATATACAGGTTGCCGACTTCGGCCTGTGCAATCACGGTTTGCATGGTTTCATCAATACGCGTATGCAAGCCCATGGTCAGGCCATAGCCTTTACTGTTGATCTGCTCTAATAACTGTTCCAGTTCACCATATTTATAACTAATTAGATGCAGCACCGGACCAAATACTTCACGTTCTAGATCGTCCAGATTTGGCAGTTCAATCAGGGTCGGCGCAATGAATGTTCCTGGAGTTAATTCAGTCTGGTCTTGATTAAACATCAACTGATGAACTTTATGGCCTTTGCTGCGCATCTGCTTAATATGCTGTTGGATATTTTGCTGGGCTTCTGCATCAATCACCGGACCAATATCGGTTTTAAGCAAGACCGGATTGCCAACGCGTAACTGTTGCATGGCGCCTTTGAGCATATTACGAACAGCCTCCAGATTATCTTCCTGAACACAGAGGACACGCAAGGCAGAACAACGTTGACCCGCACTGTCATAGGCAGAGCTTACGACATCCAACACTACCTGTTCAGTTAGTGCAGATGAATCCACAATCATGGCATTTTGACCACCAGTTTCAGCAATCAGGGTGACGCTTTCTCCAAACTGGTTTATTCGTTCTGCCACGGTTTTTTGTAGAATTTGGGCGACCTCGGTGGAACCGGTAAACATGATGCCCTGAATACGTGGATCTGCACTGAGCTGTGCACCAATGGTTTCACCACGGCCCGGCAATAGCTGTAACACATCCTGCGGAATGCCGGCTTCCCATAAAATCTGTACGGCTTGTGCTGCAATGAGCGGTGTTTGTTCAGCCGGTTTGGCAATCACGGTATTGCCAGCGACCAGCGCTGCTGAAATCTGACCGGTAAAAATCGCCAGCGGGAAGTTCCATGGACTGATACATAGTACAGTACCTAAAGGCTGGATCTGTACATTGTCACTGAGATCCAAAACTTGAGCTGCATAGTAACGCAAGAAATCTACCGCCTCACGTACTTCGGCAATCGCATTGGCATAGGTTTTACCTGCTTCGCGAGAAAGAAGAACCATGAGCGGAAGCAAACGCTGTTCCATCAGTTCTGCGGCTTTATTCAGGCAGGCAGCACGCTCATTTTTTGGCAGATTGGCCCAGAAACTTTGTGCATTAACTGCTTGAGTGAGTGCAATTTCGGCCTGTTCAGAAGTTGCTTCATAGACTGTGCCGACCACATCCTGATGGTGTGCTGGATTGATCACTGGAACTGCATGGGGCGTATCCACGCTGCTAAATGCCGTTCCCATAGCAGCTGACTGAAATTGCGTATTTGCCAGACTGGATGCGACTTCATTTAAAATACTGAGTTCAGCATCATTGGCCAAATCGAGTCCTGAAGAGTTCAATCGTGCATCGGTATAAAGATCTTGCGGATAGGGAATCTGGGGATGCTTGGCACCCATCACGCCTTCTTGTTTTGATGTCTTTAAAATGGTTTGCTGTGGATTTTCAATCAAATCTTCAATTTTCAAGGTTTTGTCAGCAATACGATTGACGAAGGAGGTATTGGCACCATTTTCCAGTAAACGACGCACCAGATAAGCCAGCAAGGTTTCATGATTGCCGACGGGCGCATAGATCCGGCAGGGAACACCCAGTTTATTTTTCGATGGATCGCCCACGACATTTTCATACAGCGGTTCGCCCATGCCATGCAGACATTGAAACTCATATTGACCGGCATAATACTGCTCAGGTTGCGCCAGTTGATAGATCGTCGCTACCGTTTGTGCATTGTGTGTGGCAAATTGCGGGTAGATATAATCCGGTTCAGCCAAAAGCTTACGCGCACAGGCAATATAAGACAGATCGGTATGCACCTTACGGGTAAATACTGGATAATCCGACATTCCATCAATCTGGGCTTTTTTGATTTCGCTATCCCAATATGCGCCTTTGACCAGACGAATCATCAGGCGTTTCTGGCTGCGTTTCGCCAGATCAATGATGTAATCCACTACATAAAAGCAGCGTTTCTGATAGGCCTGAATCACAAAGCCAATGCCTTTCCAGTCCTGTAATTGTGGTTCAAAACACAGGCGTTCTAACAGTTCAAGTGAAATCTCAAGGCGATCACTTTCTTCAGCATCGATATTTAAACCAATATTGTATTGCTTGGCCAAGACCGCGAGTTTCAGTACTTTTGCATAGAGCTCATCATGCACGCGATCCATTTGCGAACGCTGATAACGGGGGTGCAGCGCAGAGAGTTTGATAGAAATTCCAGGCCCGTCATAAACATCTTTATCCTGTGATGCTTGACCAATAGCATGAATGGCTTGCTGATAATCCTGATAATAACGTTCAGCATCCGGATCGGTCAGTGCAGCTTCACCCAGCATGTCATAGGAATAGCGAAAGCCTTTTTCTTCCAGCGGCTCCGCATTTTTCAGGGCTTCATCAATGGTTTCACCCGTAACAAACTGCTCGCCCATCATGCGCATGGTAACATCGACGGCCTTACGGATAATCCCGCGACCACTGCGTGCCAAAAGACCGGTCAATAAGCTAGACAGGCTTTTTTGCTGTGGGGTTTCCATCAGCTTGCCGGTCAGCATCAGTCCCCAGGCTGCTGCATTCACAAACATCAATTGGCTCTGGCCCAAATGTTCTTTCCAGTTACCTTGATTGATTTTGTCACGGATCAGCAAGTCACGTGTGGCTTTGTCCGGAATCCGCAGCAAGGCTTCTGCCAGACACATTAGGGCAATGCCTTCCTGAGAGGATAAAGAAAATTCCTGCAATAAGCCTTGGACAATACCGGCTTTCCCAGTGGAACTTTTACGTTCACGTAAGGAATGTGCGAGATCAAAGGCAAGCGCCTGAATCTTGTCACTTATTTCGGAAGAAATTTCACTATGGGCCAATAACTCTTCGACGCATTCAGTTTCAGCACGACGCCATGCCGTATTAATACGTTCTTCGTATTGGTTTTTGTGTTTAAATTCAGCAATATAATTCGAGTGCTGGGCTGAATCTAAAATTGAATCTGGGCGGAGAGTGGTTGGCATAGTGACTTCCTGTACTGCGTCAATCAGTTCTTTGAGGTGAATGAGTTTTAATCTATAATCACAGAATATTTGACAAATATCTCACTATAGTTTTCTATTTTTTTAGAGAATAATTCTAATGCCAAGTCCTTATTTGAACCTTGACCGTATAGATATTCGTATACTGGGTTTATTGCAATCCGATGCCAAGCTGTCCAATATCAAACTGGCTGAACTGGTTAATCTATCGCCTACGGCAGCCTTGGCGCGTGTACAAAAGTTGACCCGGGAAGGTTTTATTCTGGGCTACGAAGCGCGCCTCAATCCAGTCATGTTGAATAATGGTTTTGTGGTCTTTGTTGAAATTTTACTGGATAAAACCACGCCGAATGTTTTAGATGAATTTTCCCATGCTGTGCGGCAGATTCCTGAAATTATCGAATGTCATATGATCAGTGGCGGTTTTGATTTCGTGGTGAAAATCCGCTGTGCCAATATGGATGAATTCCGCAAAATCTCTGGTCAGATCTTGTGGCAATTGCCCGGAATTAAAGAAACGCGCAGTTATCCGGTGATGGAAGTAATTAAAGAAAGTCAGCAGATCCATCTGAAAATGCCGGGAAAAGCCAAATAATTAGCAGTAAATTAAAATCAAAAAAGGGACTCGAAAGTCCCTTTAATTTATGCTGAAAAAAATATTTATTTTTTCATTTCCGCCATTTCTTTTTGATACTCGGCTTTAGCCATTTCAAAACGATGAACCACATCTTCGCTAGGTGCTTTATCCAGCAGGCTAACGATGATAATGCTGAGGGTCGCCAGAATAAAGCCCGGAATAATCTCATACAGACCGGTATCGCCCATATAATTTTTCCAGACAATTACAGTCACGGCACCAACAACCATACCCACAATTGCGCCGTTGAGGGTCATTCGTTTCCAGAAGAGAGACAGGATAATCAGTGGGCCAAATGCAGCACCAAAGCCGGCCCAGGCATAAGCCACTAGACCCAAAACCTTACTGTTCGGATTAATTGCCAGTGAAATCGCAACTAACGCGATCACTAAGACCATGCCGTGACCGACCCAGATCAGTTCTTTTTGTGAAGCATTTTTACGCAGGAAACTCTTATATAAATCTTCGGTCAGGGTGGTTGAACAGACTAGAAGCTGACAGCTTAAGGTACTCATGATTGCTGCCAGAATCGCAGCCAGAATGATTCCGGCAATCCAAGGATTAAATAGAATTTTGGTCAATTCCATAAATACCGTTTCAGGATTTTGATTGACCACCGAGGCCAATGCGGGATTGACACTGAAGTAAGCAATACCGATATAACCGGCAGCCACTGCACCGCCTAGGCATAGAATCATCCAGGTCATGCCAATGCGGCGTGCAGCAGGAATGGTTTTGACCGAATCCGCTGCCATAAAACGCACCAGAATATGCGGCTGGCCAAAATAACCCAAGCCCCAGGCCAGACTGGAAATAATCGCGGCGGTGCTTAAACCTTCAAGCATGCTGGAGGCATGTGGACGAGCTGATTCAACGATGACACTCACTTGCTGGCTGTTGTCGCCCAAGGCCAAGAAGGTAATGATCGGAGTCAGCAATAAGGCAAAAATCATCAAACCGGCCTGGAATGTATCTGTCCAGCTGATCGCCAAAAAGCCACCAATACAAACATAAAGAATCGTCGCCATCGCACCAATCACAAGCGCTGTGGTGTAATCCCAGCCAAACAGGCTTTCAAACAGTCGTGCACCTGCGACCATGCCTGAGGCACAATAAATCGCAAAAAACACCAGAATCACCAAGGCAGACAAGACCCGTAAAATACGTTTACGATCGGAAAAACGGCTGGTGAAATAATCCGGCAAGGTCAGGGCATTGTTCTGATATTCAGTATGGGCACGCAGTCGACCTGCTACGAGTAACCAGTTCAGCCATGCGCCGATAATCAAACCGATCGCAATCCAGGCTTCTGACAGGCCAGACAGGTAAATGGCTCCCGGAAGACCCATCAACAGCCAGCCACTCATATCCGATGCGCCCGCTGAAAGTGCAGTGACCACACTGCCCAGACTTCGTCCACCTAGAATATATTCGTCAAAATTGGAGGTGGCACGATAAGCATATAACCCGATTGCAATCATGGCGATAATATAAAACATGAAGGTAATCAGGGTGGGGGTTTAAATAAGTCATAGGCAGGTCATCCTGTAAATATGGAAATCATCGTCCAAGATGATTTTTTGTACTGAGATCGCAAGGAGGTGATTCAAGCATGGTTTAAAAATTACACTCTGTAACAATTACACAGCTTTTATGTATGTCTATTGTAAACATCGTAGTAATTCTCTGAAATTAAATCAGGAATAACTTGAGCGGATAAAAGGCAATACGATGTCAAATTCAGGGGGGAAGTGGAAATTTTGAATAAATAATTAAAATATTTAAATTTTAGCCAGTTGTTTACACAATATTACAAAATTCACATCCTTAGCGTATTGGTAATAAATCGTAGCAAATCTAGGTTAAAGTCTTCCTATTAGGCCTGTATTTGTTTGCTCATATTAATGTCACACCAAATACGGTGCATCGCCAAGAGTATTTTTTAGTGGACAATATGCTTCAAATCGAACCGACCCGCATTGAACGTGATTTATTGGGGGAAAAACAAATCCCGTTGCATAGCTATTATGGGATTCATACCTTACGTGCCATCGAAAATTTTAAGATTTCCGGATTGGCGGTAGGGCAACAAACGCATTTTATTCGTGCTTTGGCTCAAGTGAAAAAAGCTTCGGCACAGGCCAATCTGCATTTTCAGAAACTGTCCGAGCAGACCAGTACTGCCATTCAGAAAGCTTGTGATGAATTGATTCAGCATCCGGAAGCGTGGCAAGCGGCATTTCCACTCGATCCTTATCAGGGCGGTGCCGGAACCTCCATCAATATGAATGCCAATGAGGTGATTGCCAATATTGCCCTTGAAATGTCGGGCCATCAGAAAGGCAATTATCACATTCTGCATCCGAATGATCATGTGAATACCTCGCAATCAACCAATGATGTCTATCCAACGGCTTTGCGTCTGGCGACCTATAGCAGTCTAGATGAGTTATTGAGCGTGCTTAAAGCATTGATTGACTGTATCGACCATAAAGCTGCCGAATTTGAATATGTCATCAAGATGGGACGTACCCAGTTACAAGATGCAGTTCCGATGACCATGGAACAGGAATTCCGGGCATTTGCCACCTTATTAAAAGAAGACCTGAAGCTGATTGGGCAGATGCGACAGTTATTGCTAGAAGTCAATTTAGGCGCCACCGCCATTGGGACCGGGGTGAATACACCGCCGGGCTATGCCAAGCAGGTGGTAGAAACCTTGGCGCATCTGACTGGTCTGCCTTTAAAAGGAGCCACAGATTATGTCGAGGCGACCAGCGATTGTGGCGTCTTTATTATTTTGTCGAGCAGTTTAAAACGTCTGGCAGTGAAACTGTCCAAAATCTGTAATGACTTGCGCTTGCTCAGCTCGGGACCGCGTACAGGGTTAGCTGAAATCCGTTTGCCTGAGTTACAGGCAGGTTCTTCGATCATGCCGGCAAAAATCAATCCGGTAATTCCGGAAGTGGTCAATCAGATTGCCTTTCGGGTGATTGGTAACGACTTAACCATTACTATGGCTGCGGAAGCCGGACAGCTACAATTGAATGTCATGGAACCTGTGATTGCCGTGGCGATGAATGAATCAATTCAGTTATTGACCCAAGGCATGCAAACCCTGAATCAGAAATGTATTGCTGGTATTCAGGCCAATGAACAGATTTGCTTAAGTTCCGTCATGCGCAGTGTCGGGATTGTGACCTTGCTTGAACCGATATTGGGACATGCCAAATGCGATGAAATCGGCAAACAATGTATGCGGGAAAATAAAACTGTACCGCAAGTGGTGTTGGAGCTGGGCTTATTGAGTGAAGCGCAATTAGAAGAGATTTTTGCATTTGAAAATCTGGTGTCTGAAATCCCTTCAGCAGAGAATCAGCTCGAACAGGTTTCTTAACATACATATACCTATTAAATCGTCTGAAACAGCGAATCGCTGCTATTTTGATAATTTGCCTCAAGTTCAGGATGTGGATTTGAGGCATTTTCATCTAGACTAGAGCCTGAACTATATTTGGCTGGGTAAATGGCGATGTTTGATAAAATCAGTGCATTATTTAAAAGTAATAAACCGACTGCTGCACAGCTATATTTAGAAGAGCAGAATATCCAGTATGTAGAAGGGACTGGTTATATCGTCGATGGTATTCAACTCAATCAGGAATTGGGTGCACGATTAGAGTATTTGTCGAATCGCCGTTTAAAACAGTTTGATGATTTAAAAGCGTTATATGACACCGCGATGCTGATCAATGAAAAAATTGATCTGGAAATTGCCCATCAGCGTTTTAATGCAAGTTTGGGGAATACCGAAGAGAATCTGCTGCAATTTAAAATGATTCTTAAGAATTTAAATGATTATTATCGTAACTTTCTGCGCGATCAAAAATAAGCTGCAAAAGTGGCTTAAAATCGAAGTATATGGATGTGGCAAGACTGCATAAAAATAACAAAATATCCTGAGATCATCGTGCTAGTATAAGCCTCAGGTTATTTAGACTTTAAAGCTATATCCATGTTCCAGCAAGAAATTTCCCAACTCAATTTACCACAGCTCAAAGCAGGCGAGAAACGCTGGTTAGGCAATCTGCAAGGTTCCTCAACTGCATTATTGCTCAAGGAAATCGTGCAGCAGCAATCGCGCTTATTTATTGTGATTGCACGTAATAATCAGCATTTGGGTCAACTGGAAAGTGAACTGGAATTTTATGGGATTAAACCCACGATTTTTCCGGATTGGGAAATCTTGCCTTATGATCGTCTCTCCCCACATCAGGATATTGTCTCGGAACGTCTGGCAATCTTATCCAATATGCCCAAAACTGGTGTACTGTTGTTGTCCGCCTCAACTTTGGCACAACGTGTGGCGCCAACCTCATGGATTCTGGGTGAGCATTTCGATATTCATGTCGGTCAGAAATTTGATCTGGAACAACAAAAGAAAAAGTTGATTCAGGCCGGTTATCATCTGGTCGATACCGTCTATGATCCAGGTGAATTCGCGGTACGCGGCAGTATCATGGATATCTACGCATCGGGACAGGAAGCACCGATTCGGATTGACCTGTTTGATGATGAAATTGAAAGCCTGAAATTTTTCGATTCCGAAACTCAGCGTACCACGCAAAGTTTGCAGCAGTTTACCGTATTGCCCGCACAGGAATTTCCGCTTAAGGAAGGTCGTGCGACGTTCCGTGACCGCTATGCTGAATTTTTCCCGACCGCGAATCCGAAGAAAAATCCGATATACCAGGATGTGATGGATGGCATAGTCTCTCCTGGAATCGAGTTTTATTTGCCCTTGTTTTTTAGCGCTGAAGCAATGCAAGGTCAAAGTTCACTCATTTCATACTTACCTAAGAATGGCATTGTCATTACAGATAAGGCTTTGGAAGAAAGTCTCAGCCAGTTTTGGCAGGATGTTGTGCGCCGTTATGAAGATCGTCGCCACAATGTCGACCAACCGATCATGCCGCCTGAAAGCCTGTTTTTTCAGACCAATCAGGTGCTGGAGCAGCTGAACCAGTTTGCACGCATCATTGCCGCACAAACGCCTTTTGACCAAAAAGCTGGAGTATTGAATCTTGATACCCAGTTGCCACCACGTTTGCCCGTAGATCCGAAACGTGAAAAACCGTTTCATGAAGTTAAAAAATATATTGATCAGGCCAATCATCCGGTACTGCTGGTGGCTGAAAGTGCTGGACGCCGGGAAAGTCTTAAAGACGCCTTAAGGCCAAGTCTGGGTGATATTCCAACAGTTGAAAATTTTGATAGTTTTATTAAATCTCTGTATGCAATTGCCATTACCAATGCGCCTTTAGAGCGTGGTCTGGTATTGACTGATCGCATCAGCGTAATTTCTGAAAATCAACTGTATGAACATCGGGTAGTACAGCGCCGTAGAAAACGTCAGCAGGAAGTTTCGGAAGAGTTTCTGATTCGCAGCTTGACCGAGCTGACCATGGGCGCACCTGTGGTGCATATCGACTACGGCGTTGGACGTTATGCTGGTCTGGTCACCTTAAGTATTGATGATCAGGATCACGAATTTTTGCAGCTGGATTATGCGGATGCCGCCAAAGTGTATGTGCCGGTGACCAATCTGCATTTAATCAGCCGGTATAGTGGTGGTGATCCGGATCTGGCACCGTTGCATAAACTGGGTACGGATGCTTGGAATAAAGCCAAACGTAAAGCACTGGAACAGATTCACGATGTCGCGGCCGAATTGCTGCATATTCAGGCACGGCGTTCTTCTAAGCCTGGAATCAGTTTTGAAGTCGATCAAAGCCTGTATATGCAATTTGCCAGTGGCTTTGCCTATGAAGAAACACTGGATCAGGCCAATGCGATTGAAGCGACGTTGCATGACATGCAGCAGGCCAAGCCGATGGATCGACTGGTGTGTGGTGATGTGGGTTTCGGTAAGACAGAAGTCGCAATGCGTGCCGCATTTGTTGCAGTACAGAATAACCGGCAGGTGGCGATTCTGGTACCGACCACTTTGCTGGCACAGCAGCATTATGATTCATTCAAAGACCGCTTCGCCGACTGGCCAGTCCGGATTGAAGTGCTGTCACGTTTCGGTTCTTCCAAAGCACATACTAAGACCATTGACGACCTCATTGAAGGTAAAGTCGATATTGTGATTGGTACACATAAGATTTTGCAGGAAAATGTCCAGTTTAAGAATCTCGGTCTGATGATTGTCGATGAAGAGCATCGTTTCGGTGTGCGCGACAAGGAGCGAATCAAGGCCATGCGTGCCGATGTTGATATGCTGACACTGACTGCGACTCCAATTCCACGTACGCTGAATATGGCCTTTAGTGGCATGCGTGATCTGTCGATTATCGCCACACCGCCGGCACGCCGTCTTGCGGTGAAAACCTTTGTGCAGGAACATACCGATGACACCATTAAAGAAGCGATTCTGCGTGAATTGCTGCGCGGTGGTCAGGTTTATTTTCTGCATAATGAAGTTGATACAATCGATCGTGCCGCCGAGCATATCCGTAAACTGGTGCCGGAAGCGCGGGTGATTGTGGCCCACGGACAGATGCGTGAACGTGAACTGGAGCAGGTGATGCAGCAGTTCTATCACAAGGAATACAATGTTCTGGTATGTTCGACCATTATTGAAACCGGGATTGATGTTCCGAATGCCAACACCATTCTGCTTGAACGTGCCGACAAACTGGGCCTGGCGCAATTACATCAGCTACGCGGACGTGTAGGGCGCTCACATCATCAGGCTTATGCATATTTGATGGTACCGTCATTAAAAGCCTTAAAAGGTGATGCAGAAAAACGTCTGGATGCCATTCAGCGTGCTTCAACTTTGGGTGCCGGTTTTATGCTGGCAACTGAAGATCTGGAAATTCGCGGCGCAGGTGAATTACTCGGTGAACAGCAGAGTGGTTCGATGCAGGCGATTGGTTATAGCCTGTATATGGAAATGCTGGAAAAAGCCACCAAAGCCATTCAAAAAGGTAAAACGCCAAACTTCGACGCACCATTGTCATTGACTGCCGAAATTACCCTGCATATGCCAGCACTGATTCCGGATGAATATCTGGGTGATGTGCATCAACGTCTGTTGTTCTATAAACGCATCAGTAATACCGATACCCAGGAAAAGCTGGATAATATCCGGATGGAATTGATTGATCGTTTTGGTATACCGCCGCAACCGGTCAAACAGCTCTTTGCTGTACATCAGATTCGATTGAAAGCCGAGCAGCTTGGTATTACTAAAATTGATATCAGCAGTCAGGGTGGGCATATTGAATTTGCACCGGATACTCCGGTTCAAGCCATGACGATTATCCAGATGATGCAGAAACATCCGACCTATTTCCGGATGGATGGCGGTCAACGTCTAAAAGTCATGGTCATGCTGGAAGACTATCAAAAGCGGATTCAGTTTATACAGGATTTACTGGACAGTCTGCTTAAAGAATTGCACTGATTTTATTCGATTAAATCAGCCTGAAAATTCAGTTTGGATTTCATTTTCCAATGAAGTTTGCAGGAACAACAGGCTTGATTTTTTTAATGAATTGTTTACAGTAATTGTTGTGATGTGCTTCGCAACAAATCATGAGAATTTGTCTTTAAACACATTGCTTTCAATATTCAGCTTCAGTTGGATATGTTAGTATTAGCCATCATTCTAATTTTGCATCATTTATAAAGATATGTTTAGTTTGCATCCACAACTTGCTCAAGATACGTTTTTTGTAGGCGACTTTCCTTTGTCAACATGTCGTTTGATGAATGATATGCAATTTCCCTGGCTCATTCTGATTCCACGTGTGCCGGGTGTCTCTGAATTATATGAATTGAGTCAAGCTGACCAAGAGCAGTTTTTAAGAGAGTCAAGCTGGTTATCAAGCCAGCTGGCACGTGTTTTCCGTGCAGATAAAATGAATGTAGCAGCGCTGGGTAATATGGTGCCGCAATTGCATTTTCATCATGTAGTTCGTTATCAGAACGACGTTGCATGGCCGAAGCCTGTTTGGGGTACACCTGCTGTTCCTTATAGCAGTGAAGTATTGGCACACATGCGTCAAACCTTAATGCTGGCTTTACGTGGTCAGGGCGACATGCCATTTGACTGGCGCATGGACTAATCAGCCAAGGCATTCCGAGAACCATGAACAGTTGCGGACTTCAGGGAGTGAGTGAGTGCAATTAGACGACTGGATTCAAAAAGAACCCCATCAGTTTGAGTATTTCCATCGCATGATGGGATACATCATGCTGTCTGTGGTTCTGGTCGTCTTTCATTACACTGAACCAGATACCCAGTATCAGCTTTTTGTTCCATTTTTTTTGTTTCTGGTTTTGCTAATTACACCGAAACTATCTCGCTGGCTGATCTATCGTCATGATTATCACATCCGGCGTAATATTCTTTTCCTGATTGATGTCATTGTCATTTCGGTGGTTTTGGCGGCCGTGCATCTGGACTTGGTCTTGTCCTTGCTGGGTCTGGTCGCAGTGCTCTATACCGCGATCAGCAATAAAATTTCATTTATGATGGCATCTCTAGCCAGCCTGATCGGGATTACGCTTTTTTATCTGGCCAATATTCTGGTCTTTGGGTTTAATAATTATTTCGAACCGACCAGCAGTGAGTTGACCGTTTTAGGCTTTATCTGTCTGATTACCTATTTTGGTGTCGGAAGTTTTTATCAAAGTGGTCGTGTGCAATACATGACCCAGAAAAAAGACCATTATTTCGAACAGATGAACCGTTATATGGAATTTGCCAATCAGCTGAGTCGCTATGCGCCCGTGCAGTTATGGCAATCCATTATGAAAGGTGAATCTGAAGCCAAAATTGAATATAAACGTAAAAAGTTGACGATCTTTTTCTCTGATATTCAAGGCTTTACAGAGCTATCTGAAACTCTGATTCCAGATGATTTAGCATTCCTGTTGAATGACTATCTTCGGCATATGACCGAAATCGCTAAAAATTATGAAGCGACTGTCGATAAATTCATGGGTGATGCCATCCTGATTTTCTTTGGTGATCCGAACTCCGAAGGTGTGGAACAGGATGCTAAGAACTGTATGGAAATGGCATTGGCGATGCGTCAGCAAATGAAATTGCTGCGGGAACGCTGGATTAAAATGGGTTATCCGCCACTGCATATCCGCATGGGGATTTCAACCGGTTATTGCCACGTAGGGAATTATGGGGCTACGCATCGTATGGCTTATACCATTGTAGGACGTGATGCCAATCTGGCAGCGCGTTTGCAAAGTGCAGCGGAAGTCGATGAAATCCTGATTTCGGAAGATACTCATAATCTGATCAAAGATGATTATCTTTGTGCACCGAAAAAGCCGATATTCTTGAAAGGCATTAAAGCACCTGTAAGAACCTGGCAGGTCATGGAAAAATATGCGTCTCAGAAAGTCGAGTATCAGCGCTGGTTCGATTATGAATATAAGGGCTTTCATTTATTGCTGAATCTGGATGAAGTGCAAAACTTTGAATATCCTGAGCTGATTCATGTACTAGAAAAAATGATTAAACGCATTGAAACTCAGCAGAAAATGACCAATTCACAAGGTATTGTCAAATTGAAGCTTGAGGATGAAGTAATTGAACACATTTAAAGTTCATGTAAATTTACTTTAATTGTTTCTTATAAAGAGAAAAAACCACGCCTGAGCGTGGTTTTTTATTTTAGCCTGCAACGAAAATCTTAGTGATTTTCTGACGCATGGTTAATGGTGTATTTTGGAATTTCAATTTCCAGATCTTCATCGTCCAGTTTAACCTGACAAGAAAGACGTGAATCAGGTTCTAAACCCCAGGCACGATCGAGTAAGTCAGCTTCAACATCATCCATTTCTTCCAGGCTGTCAAAACCTTTGCGTACCACTACATGGCAGGTGGTACACGCTGCTGACATATCGCAAGCATGTTCGATTTTAATGCCATTTTTTAGCAGGCTTTCGCAAAGATTGGCATTTTGTTCGACTTCAAACTCAGCACCTTCGGGGCAAATCTGCGCATGTGGAAGAACTTTAATACGTGGCATAGTCGTTACCTTAAATTAGTTTGAGTTTGACCAGTCGTCGAGTTTAGTGCCCTTAAGAGCTGCATCAATATGTTGATTCATACGTGCTGCTGCAAAAGCATCACTATGTATTTTAAGCTGTTCAACGGCAGATTCAATCGCTTTGATATCTGAACCCTGAAGCTGAGTTTCAAGTTGTGCTTGCGCAGTTTGCAGTGCTGCACGTTGATCTTCAGTCAACAGACCGGCATCCGCTTTGAGTGCCTGAACCAGTGCTTCCAGCTCACGCTGTGCTTCCACTTTGGTTTCATTCAAATGACGAAGATTCTTATCTTCTTCAGCGAACTTATAACCGTCTAGCAACAGACGTTCAGTATCTTCACCCGATAAACCATAAGATGGTTTGATATCGATTTGAGCCGTCACGCCAGAGGTGGTTTCTTTGGCAGATACAGTCAGCAAGCCATCTGCATCGACCTGGAACGTCACTTCAATACGTGCCTGACCGGCAGTCATTGGTGGAATGCCATGCAGGACAAAACGCCCTAAACTACGGCAATGCTCAACCAGATCACGTTCACCTTGCACCACATGAATCAACATGGCAGTCTGGCCATCTTGATAAGTCGTAAATTCCTGACGACGAGCGACTGGAATCGCAGTATTACGCGAAATTAATCGTTCAACCAGTCCGCCCATGGTTTCAAGACCAAGAGACAGAGGCGTCACGTCTAATAGTAATGAGCCATCAGTTGAGTTGCCAATCAATTGGTTCGCAGTAATTGATGCGCCAATCGCAACCACTTCATCCGGGTTAATGGTGCAAAGCGGTTCTTGGTTGAACACTTCACGCACGGCTTTTTGTACCGCATAAGAACGAGTTGAGCCGCCGACTAAAACAACATTCTGAATGTCATCCAGTTCAAGCTTGGCATCACGCATCACACGCTTACATACGCTGATGGTCTTATCCAAAGCGACTTTAATGATCTCTTCAAATGTCGGACGGTCAAGCGTCAATACCTGATCAAGCAATTTGAGTTGAACTGAATCTGCATCCGACAAAGCTTCTTTGGCTTTACGTGCCGCAACCACAAAATGTGCATATTCTGCATCATTCAAAGTGTCAATATTCAGTTGTTTCTTGGCCCATTTCAGGATCAAACGATCCAGATCATCACCACCGAGAGCGGTATGGCCACCGGTTGCCAGAACTTCAAACACACCTTGAGAGAAACGCAGAATCGAAACGTCAAAGGTACCGCCACCCAAGTCATAGATCACATAGTTACGGTCTGTGCTTAGATTGCTTTCCTGATCCAGACCATAAGCAACAGCAGCAGCGGTTGGCTCATTCAACAAACGTAAAACATTCAAACCGGCAAGTTGAGCAGCATCACGGGTTGCCTGACGCTGTGCTTCATCGAAGTAAGCCGGAACAGTAATAACGGCACCATTGACCGGATTTTGCAGACTGGCTTCAGCGCGGTCTTTCAACTGCTTTAAAATTTCTGCAGAAATCTCAACCGGAGTCTTACGGCCTTGCGCGGTTTCAAAAGCCGGCATTTCATTCGCTTCACCAACCAACGCATAAGGGTGCTGGAATTTGATGTCAGCTTTCGAACGACCCATAAAACGTTTTACAGAAACGATGGTGTTTTTAGGGTCAGAAGTAATGAAAGGCGCAGCTTCATTGCCGTATTGAGTCTGTTGTTCTGCATAATGCACGATAGAAGGAAGTAGCACACGACCTTGTTCGTCATTAAGTACTTTGGCTTTACCTGAAAGAACCGTGGCAACCAAAGAGTGGGTGGTGCCTAAATCGATACCAATCGCAATGCGGTGTTCATGTGGTGCACTTGATTGACCTGGTTCTGCAATTTGCAAGAGAGCCATAGTGTTACATCCTTTGCACGTTAAATATTAAATACTAAAAATTAGAAATCATCATCAAGATCAAACCTGTCATCGTCCAGGAAGCGGTCTTCCGCTTTGTCGATATCGGCCATGACTTTAACGAAGAAGCGTAGTTTGCGCACTGTATCGCGTGCTTCGGCCCAATCTTCATCCGCATAATCAATTTTGAACTCGCGAACTAAGCCTTCAATCCATTGCTGGACTTCGACTTTTAGTGAAGTTAAATCTTCAGCAGAAGTTGCATCGTCAAGTTGTTCACGAATTTCCAGAGCGTCCTGCAAGAATTCAAAATCACTGATCGACTGATCTAAGTGATAATCCTGTTTCTTGAGAGACAGTAAATACGCTGCACGGCTATCGACCGCTGACAAGGCTTTAAATGCCTGATTGATATCACTTGATTTAATCAGAGCCTGATCTTTGTCTTCAGCTTTATCTGGGTGATATTGTTGCTGCAACTTTAAAAATTCAGTCTTTAAAGCCGCCAAATCAATATCGAGTGCTACAGGAAGGTTGAACAACTCAAAATGATTCATGGGAGATGGGATCCGCGATTAATGTGCAAAAATAACTGCATAAATGCAATTAAAACAGTGTGAAACACACTGTTTTAATGTCAAAAGAGAATAACTGCCGGGTTTATACAGTGAAGGATTCACCACAACCGCATTCGCCTTTTTTGTTGGGGTTGTTAAATTCGAAGCCTTCGTTCAAGCCGTTTTTAACATAGTCCATCTCCATACCTTCAAGATAAACCAGACTTTTCGGGTCAACGAATACTTTAACCCCAAACTGCTCAAAGGCTTGGTCATGTGCATCGACTTCATCGACGAACTCGAGCACATAGGCCAGACCAGAACAGCCTGAAGTTTTCACACCAACGCGAATGCCTTCACCCTTACCGCGATTTTTTAAATAATTGCTGATATGAGTTGCAGCATTTTCAGTTAAATGGATCATGAAAACTCCGTTAAAATTTCAAAACGTGGAACAATTAAGCTTTAACTTTCTTGCTACGGTAGTCTTCTACAGCTGCTTTGATTGCATCTTCAGCAAGAACAGAGCAGTGTACTTTTACTGGTGGAAGTGCAAGTTCAGTTGCAATATCAATGTTCTTGATTGCTTGAGCTTGATCTAAAGTTTTGCCTTTGAGCCATTCGGTCACAAGTGAACTTGATGCAATGGCAGAACCACAACCATAAGTTTTAAAACGTGCTTCTTCAATCACGCCTTCGTCGTTTACCTGAATCTGTAAACGCATCACGTCACCACATGCTGGCGCACCAACCATACCAGTACCAACGTTTTCAGCATTTTTATCTAAAACGCCAACATTACGAGGGTTTTCGTAATGATCAATTACTTTTTCGCTATAAGCCATGTTGCTTCTCCAAACCTCGGGGTCAGCCTTAGTATTAAATATGGGGGTAAAAAAACTTTTCTCAATGAGATAGCAACGGATTTGTCACTATCTCAGAATGAAAATTAGTGCTCAGCCCACTCAACTTTAGAAAGGTCAATACCTTCCTTATACATATCCCAAAGCGGAGAAAGTTCACGTAACTTCTCAACAGCAGCTTTAGTGATAGTCAATACGTGATCGATATCTTCTTCAGTGGTGTATTTACCGAAGCTGAAGCGGATCGAACTGTGTGCAAGTTCGTCTGAAAGACCCAATGCACGAAGTACATAAGATGGTTCAAGTGTTGCAGATGTACATGCCGAACCTGAAGATACCGCAGCATCTTTCAATGCCATCATCAATGATTCGCCTTCAACGAAGTTGAAGCTAATATTCAGGTAGTTCGCTACGTTTTGTGTTGGATGGCCGTTCAGGAACACTTGTTCAAGACCTTGTAAACCATTCCACAGCTTGTCGCGAAGTACACGTAAACGAGTCTGTTCAGCTTCCAGGTTTTTGCCTGCAAGTTCAAAGGCTTCACCCATACCTACAATCTGGTGAGTCGCAAGGGTACCTGAACGCATACCGCGTTCATGACCGCCACCGTGCATTTCAGCTTTAAGGCGTACACGTGGGCTACGACGTACAAACAGTGCGCCAATACCTTTAGGGCCATAGATCTTGTGCGCAGAGAAGCTCATCAAGTCTACTTTTAAAGTTGAAAGATCAATTTCAACTTTACCTGCCGCCTGAGCTGCATCGACATGGAAGAAAATCTTGTTAGCGCGAGTGATTTCACCAATCGCTGCAATATCAGTCACAGTACCGATTTCATTGTTTACCATCATCAGGGAAACAAGAATCGTGTCTGGACGAATCGCTGCTTGTACCATTTCTGGAGTAATTAAACCAGTTTGAGGTTGCGGCTCAATATAGGTAATTTCAAAACCTTCTGACTCAAGTTCACGACAGGTATCTAAAACTGCCTTATGTTCGATTTTAGAGGTAACGATATGTTTACCTTTAGATGCATAGAAATGAGCCACACCTTTAAGCGCAAGGTTGTCTGACTCGGTTGCACCTGAAGTCCATACGATTTCACGTGGATCAGCTTTAATTAAATTCGCAACTTGTTCACGTGCATATTCAACTTTTTCTTCTGCTTGCCAACCATACGCGTGTGAACGAGATGCCGCATTACCAAAGGTACCATCGAATGTTAAGCATTCCATCATACGTTCAGCAACCTGAGGATCTACAGGAGTTGTAGCTGCATAATCAAGATAAATCGGACGTTTCATGTCAAATACCTGTAACCGATAAAAGGGCTGAATCTAAAGGTGCTGATTTTTGGCGTAATGACACAGTCTGGACGTTGTCACGTGCAACCAGATCAGCAAGCGAGATTTTTTCTAAATAATCGGCGATGTGATGGGAGAGTTCCTGCCATAAATCATGAGTCAAGCACATCGCACCATTCTGGCAGTTGCCTTTATGGTCACAGCGAGTCGCATCAACTGTTTCGTTTACAGCTTCAATAATTGCTAACACAGTAATTTCATCTGCATTACGTGCTAAATGGTAACCACCATTTGCGCCACGAACACTAGAAACTAAACCATGACGCTTGAGCTTCGCAAATAACTGCTCAAGATAAGCAACAGAAATAGTTTGACGTGCTGCAATTTCAGCGAGCGTTATCGTTTTTTCAGAAGGCTGCAAAGCTAGATCAAGTAGAGCAGTCACAGCGTAGCGACCGCGAGTGGTTAGGCGCATGATTCGATACACATGGTTAGACTAGATGTGTAGATTTTATGAATCCCGACTAAATTAGTCAAGTTATTTTTAGTAGACCTTAGTGGGATTTAATTTTTGGAGAATGAAAGATTTACATGCTCAGCCAATTATACACTAATAACGTAATCAAAAGTACGCTGCTTAAGCCAAAAATGATGTTAATGCGCTTTTGACGGCGTTCAATCCGTTTCAGGCGGTTTTTATACTGTTTGACTTCCACTTGCAGGGTATTGATCTTGGAACGCTGCTCTTCAATTTTCTTTAGCAGTGGCGCAATACGCTTTTTAGAAGCAATAATTTCCGCTTCATCCGTCGGCGCATCAGACAGCCAGTGTTTCCAGTCGGCTAATACTTTAGGTAAACTGAATACGGTTAACAGATCACGAAACTCATCTTTTAAAACCTGATGACCATCAATACGCATGCTACGAATGCTACGACGATTGCCAAAAATGAAAATTTTAATCAGATCGGGAAGTGTAGTGCGCACATCCAGGTCGACAATGCGGCCCGGTGCTTTGTGGTCAAATAATAGTCCATTGGGGGTGAATTGCACATAAAAGTCGAAATATGGAATATAGCTATTGATTTTAATCGAGATGTTTTCATCTACAAACTTTTTGGCCTGTAATGCAACGACACGATCATGCTTGAGAATGAAAGTAAATATTGTCTCTAAAACAATTAACGTCATCGTAAGCAACAAATGCGGTTGATTTTGACTTTGTTGCGATTCGCTCATATACAACCAATCCTTACCTGAAATATAAAGTGAAAAAGCTTCCTGCTTGTGAAGAGATTTCAGGGTTAAATCAAATTAGACTTGAAATAAATTGCTTTGTAGAACAGTTTATCAAATCTATCAAGTACTAAATTTGCTATTATGCAGTGGTTTTGTAGAATAATTTATAATAATTGCGCAGAAAACAAACAGGAGCCGTGCACATGGACAAGTCAAAAACAGCACAAGACTCAGCTGAAGCTTCGAATGAGAAAATACTGAAACCCAAGTCTAAATCTGCCTCGGAGCGCAAATCGGTTCTTGATTTTCGTAAATACACCAAACAGATCTGGTTGGCTGGACTCGGGGCTTTTTCACGTGCAGAAGAAGAAGGCAATAAACTGTTTGACTCGCTGGTCAAGGTCGGGGAAGAACTTGAATCTAAAACTGCAGATATTGCCGATCAAACTGTAGAAAAGGTTTCGGAAAAAGCCAAAGAGTCGGTCACAGACACCAAAGACAAAGTGGAAAAATTAATCGACAACTCTGTTCATCACTCATTGAATCGTATAGGATTAGTCACACTGAAGGATGTACAGTATTTGGAACGTTTAATCCTTCAGTTGCATGCCAAGGTTGATCAGTTGACTGCGGAACAAGAAAAAATGAAAGAAGAATTGTCGAAAAAACTTAAATAAAATGACTTTATTTATTATTCAATGTTTTTTTCGCATATTTTTTGAAAAAAAAGAGGTTCTTAAGTATTGCGTTTATACCTAAAGCATTGCTATAAAGGCGTTATGGCATGTTAAACCAATTCTTGAACCTTAAATAAACGATATTAAGAGGACGTAATCTTCATGAATAAATCAGAATTAATTGATGCAATTGCAGAAAAAGGGGGATTATCTAAGGCTGACGCAGGTAAAGCTTTAGATGCTACAATTGCTTCTGTTACTGAAGCTTTAAAATCGGGTGATACAGTAACTTTAGTGGGTTTTGGTACTTTCGGTGTGAAAGAACGCGCTGCACGTACTGGCCGTAACCCACAAACTGGTGCTACTCTTGAGATCAAAGCAAGCAAAGTACCTAGCTTCAAAGCAGGTAAAGGCTTAAAAGACGCTGTAGCTTAAGCTTACCCAGCGACGAAACGCGCCTTCTTTGGCGCGTTTTTTATTGATAAATTTAATTGTGATGATTAACACATTCATTCAATGGGTATTTTCGGTTAAAATCCTTTGCAAATAAAATATTGGAATACTTATGGAAGCTTTTCGTAAAGTTATTAAGGGTTGGTTGGGCAAAGTCTTGCTCGTTCTGTTTTTGACCCCGTTAGCACTTGTAGGTATTGAAGGATATTTTAGCAGCGGAAACTCTGATGCGGCAAAATCAGTGAACGGGACTGAAATATCTCAAAAAGAATTAGAGTCACTGACCAAATCATTTAAAGAACAATATCTCAGTTATGCCAATGGGGATGAAACTTTACTGAATCAAAGCTTCATTGACCAAAAAGCCATGGATACTCTGGTTGCACGTACTTTATTGCTGCAACAGGCTGAAGAATTAGGGATCAGTCTGAGTGACCAGCAAATTGAACAGATGATTGCTCAGCAGCCTACTTTCCAGCAAGATGGAAAGTTCTCGAATGCTTTATATGAAAATTATCTAAAATCAATTGGCATGACCAATCGCGCTTTGATTGAAAGTTTACGTAAAGATCATGCGCTGAAGATGCTGTCATCGACTTTCCTGGATTATCCATTGGTAAGCCCAGTCGAAATGCAGCAGATTGCTGATTTACAAACTGAACAACGTCATATTCATATTTCCAGCATTAATCTGGACAGCTATAAAAAAGATGTCAAAGTGACGGATGCAGATATTGCTGCCTATTATGAAAAACACAAAACGCTATTCAAACAGCCGACCAGCGTAGATGTCGACTATGTGGTGTTAAAGCCAAGCGATATTCAGGTGCAGAGTTTGGCGGTTACCGATGCTGAACTTCAAGAAGCGTACACGGCTTTTGTCGCGACACAAAAACAGGCAGTTAAACCAGATGTGAAGCATATTTTAATTACGGCGGACAGTCGTAGTGATGCTGAAGGGCTTTGTTGCACAAACCTAGCCTATAAGGTTTATTCAGTCCTATAATTTCAAAATGAATAAACCTACTCCTAAAACTTATCGTACAACCA